>JAUXCB010000138.1 GCA_030619095.1 Verrucomicrobiota bacterium
GCGGATGAGATCATCGAGGCCACCACGGGGCACAAGGGAATTGCTTCGACAAAGATCGCAGTCGTCGGGACGCGCTCAGGCGCGAAGGAGCTCTATCTCTGCGATGCCGACGGCGGCGGGTTGAGACAGGTTACACAGGATCGGAAGATCGTCATCGGCCCGAACTGGGGGCCGGAAGGGAACAGCCTTGTGTTCACCTCGTTCCTGCGCGGCTTCCCCGATGTCTACCGTATCAACCTGCGCAAGGGCCGGCGCGAACGAATCTCCGGCTACAGCGGCCTCAACACCGGAGCCGCCCTCTCGCCCAACGGAAAAGAACTGGCGTTGGTCCTGTCAAAAGACGGCAACCCGGAGCTGTATATAAAAAATCTCCACAGCGGTGAGTTGCGGCGGTTGACCGCCACCCGGCGCGGCACCGAAGCCAGCCCGGCATGGTCGCCCGATGGTCGTCAGCTGGTCTACGTCTCCGACCAGAGCGGCTCTCCGCAACTCTATATCATCTCCCGCAAGGGAGGCCGACCCAAACGCCTCAGTAGCCGCGGACGCGAAAACGTTGCGCCAGACTGGGGACCAAACGGACTGATTGCCTGCGCCAGCCGCTCCGGGGGGCGATACGTGATTGCCATTATTCACCCATCGACGGGACAAACCACCTATTTACCCAGCAACGGGGGCGATTATGAGGATCCATCATGGGCTCCTGACGGCCGCCATCTTGTCGCTGCGCGCACCGTGCGCTATCAATCCAGCCTCTACCTCCTTGACACAGTCAGCGACCCTCCGGTAGTTTTGCTACAGAGCGGTGGAAACTGGTTGATGCCAGCTTGGTCACCGCGTTAAAACAAATCTGAAAACAGGAAGTATATATTATGAAAAAAATTGCCTCTTTTTTGCCGCTTCTCGCACTGCTGTTGCTCGTCACATCCATGGCCGGATGTAAAAGCCCGGGCCGCAACCCCGCAGGGGTTCATGGTGCCGGAGACGGAGAGTTCGATATGATCGGCGGCATGATCCCGCTCGGGGGTCGTTTTGCCGGCGGATCGGAACATATCGGAATGTTCACGCCGGTTCTGTTCGCATACGACAGCTCTCAGGTCTCCGCCTCTGAACGCCCGAAAATCGAAGCCGTCGGCAGCCACCTCAAACAAAACTCCGCCCATGCCGTCATTATTGAAGGCCATTGCGATGAGCGTGGAAGCCGCGAGTACAACCTGGCCCTGGGCGAACAGCGCGCACTCTCCATCCGCACCTATCTGGCCGGACTCGGGGTTGAAGCCGATCGCATTCAAACCAAAAGCCTGGGCGAAGAACAACCGGCTATGCCCGGTCATGACGAAGCGACATGGAGCCAAAACCGTCGCGGCGAATTCGTACTTTACTATTAGGAGATTCAGAATTGGTTGTTTGTTATTGGAGGCTTGGTATAAAAAATAGCCGTTTGATATCGGATCATCCCTCCTAATCCTCCGACCCACAACAACCAACCAGCAATCCATGTCTCTCTTTCCATATCCCCTTCTAATGCAGCTGCCCTTGGCCGAGGCGGGGCAACTGCTCTTAGTCGTTGGCATCTCTTTTGGCATCATCACCCTGTTCGCCAGCTACAACCGTTTTCAAAAACTAATCCAACTCGATGAAAACGAGTTGAGCTCCGTCGAGAGCTACAACGACTTTTTCTTTATTCAGATCACCCGCTATCTCAGCAAGATCACTAGGGGTTCGGTCCACTTCGTTGTCCTGATTGCCCAATTCCAAACCAATCAAACCGACCGACAACCCGTCCAGCAACAACTACTTCAGGGATTGAGGAAATGCATCCGAACGGATAGCGATAAAGCCTGTCTGTTTCGCGAAGACTGCGTGGCTGCCATTCTCGATATCCATGAGAGCGAAAACGAGGCCGTAACCAACCGACTGGCTGAAGAGTTGAAACAGCTTGCGACCAACCACCCGGATGTCGCCGCAATTCGAATCGGAGCTTCGACCTTCCCTCTGCATGGCCAAAATTCACAACAACTCGTTGATGCCGCCACAGATGCGCTCGAGCAGGCTGATTTTGAAGAGAAGCTGCCGCTTCGCATGGCTCAAGCGATCGCGTTGGAGGAAGAAAACCCCTCCTCCCCCAAAGAAGAATCCAGCGAGCTCACAAAAAAAGATCGGCATGCCGCCCTCGACCCCCTCACCGGTGTTCTAAAACATGCGGAGGCCATCTCCTACATGCGGAAATACCTAATCGATCTCCGGCGCAAGAAAGATCCGGCCTCTATCCTTTTCATTGGAATAAACCGGATCGATAACATCATCAGCATGCACGGTGAAGAGGCCGCCAATACCGTTATCTGCGAAATCAGCAAACTGATCCAGAACCTAACGCGCGACAGCGACCTCATCGGTCGCTACCACCGCGATGATTTTATTATTATGGTACCCTGTTCCCTCGAACAGGGCGAAATGATTGCCCTGCGCCTCCGCAAAGCCGTGCAGAATGAAGTCTTCCTGTTCGAAGGCAAACGAATCAAATGTTCAATCAGCGCAGGCATCACCGCGCACCCCGAGCACGGCCGCAACCTGAAGATTCTCCTCCGCGGTGCCTACGTCGCGCTCAACATTATCCGCGAGTGGGACACCAGCTCCTGCCTGGTCTACGATCCGGCCCAGCACGACAAAAAGGGTTAACCATGGGGGGAAAACTTAACCTAGGCATCAACATCGACCACGTTGCCACGCTCCGTCAGGCACGCGGGACGATCTACCCCGAACCGCTTGAAGCCGCGCGCCTCTGTGCCGTTGCAGGCGCGGACAGCATCACCATTCATCTGCGCGAGGACCGCCGCCATATTCAGGATGCTGACGTCTATACCCTCAGTAAGAAATGCCCCCTTCCCATCAACCTCGAAATGGCTAATGTCGGAGAAATCGTCGAAATCGCACTAGAGGTCAAACCCGCTGAAGTCTGCCTCGTCCCCGAAAAACGGAGAGAACTCACCACCGAGGGGGGGCTCGACGTCATCGGGAACTTCCAAACTCTGGAAAAAACAGTACAGCGCCTCAAAGACAACGGCTCCATTGTCAGCCTGTTTGTTGAGCCGGACAAAAAAGCACTCGAAGCCTGCGCCCAAACCGGAGCACAAGTGATCGAGTTGCATACCGGATCCTTCTGCGATGCCACCGACCCGGAAAAAGCGGAGGCACTGCTTAAAAAACTGATCGCGGGCGCAGAATGCGCACACGGCCTCGGACTGCAGGTCAACGCAGGGCACGGCATCCACCTCGGCAATCTACCCGACATCCTGACAATTCCCCATCTGGACACGCTCAACATCGGCCATAGCATCATTGCCCGCGCCGTTTTCCAAGGTCTGGAAAACGCCGTCAGTGAAATGCTCACCGCCATAAATCAGGCCTGACCCGCACATGACCAACGCTCCGCAACGTCCGCCTCTGTTGACCCTCTATCAATCCCTGCTCGACCGCTACGGCCGGCAACGCTGGTGGCCAGCACGCACCCGCGCGGAAATGATGATCGGCGCGATCCTTACTCAAAACACCGCCTGGACCAATGTCGAAAAAGCTCTTTCCAACCTTCGGGAAAACAAAGCGCTCAACTTCCAGACATTGGAAACGCTACCGACAGAGAAGCTCGCCGAATGGATCCGCCCGGCGGGCTATTTCAACCAGAAAGCTGGCTATCTTAAGGCGCTGGCCGGGATGATTCACGCGGACTTTGGCGGATCACTCGACCGGCTCTTCCGGCTCGACACACCAGAACTGCGCAAAAAACTGCTGGCCGTCAAAGGCGTCGGCCCCGAAACCGCCGACAGCATACTGCTCTACGCAGCCAAACGACCCCTCTTCGTCGTCGATGCCTACACCCGCCGCCTTCTTACCGCTCATGGCTACGAAGAAGAGGCCCGCAGCTCCTACAACACCATCGTCACTCTCTTCACCTTGCAACTCCCGGCCGATGTTCAACTCTACAACGAATTCCACGCCCTCATCATCCGCTGGGGAAAAAACCATCCGAAAACAGCTGTCGCCCAATAAAAATCCCGATACTCTCGTCGCTATGAATTTTACAGCCATCGATTTTGAAACCGCCACCGGAAAACGAAACAGCGCCTGCGCTGTCGGCATTGTCACCGTAGAAAACGGGACCATCACCGAAGAGTTTTATTCTCTGATCCATCCGCCGGGTAACGTCTACTTTGGCATGAACATCGCCATACACGGCATCCGCCCGCAAGACACAACGAACTCCCCGACCTTTAAAGAGGTTTACCCCGAGATCAAATCCCGGCTTCAAGGTTGCACCCTGGTCGCACACAACGAGGTGTTCGACCGTAGCGTCCTCCGCCGCACCATGGAACACTACGCCCTCGACTACACCGAGCTTGGACTCGCCGACCGGTGGGAATGCACCATGCGCATCTATAAAGCCAAAGGCTTTATTCCTTACAAACTGAACGCCTGCTGCGATCGGCTGGGCATCCCGCTCCAGCACCACGAAGCGCTCTCCGATGCCATTGGTTGCGCCCACCTCTACCTGCGCCGCTAAGCCCTCTGTTTTTGTTCGACTCCAAAACGGTCCGGCGCGTATCTTGTTTCTATGAAAACCGTCTCCGCAATGGAAATGCGCGAACTCGACCGCCGAACTATCGAAGAGCTCGGAACCCCGGGCGAGGTGTTGATGGAACGCGCCGCGCGCGGTCTGGTCGATCATCTTCTCAGCCTGGTTCAAGCCCATCAGATCGAGCACCCCTCCATTCTCCTGATTGCCGGGAAGGGCAACAACGGCGGTGATGCTGAAGTCGCGCACCGCCTGCTCCTCGAAGAAGGGATCCACTCCATCCTCTGGAAGGCCGATGAAGTTGATTGGGTTGATGCTTCCGCCGATGGTTTTAGCATTCTGGTCGACGGCCTGCTCGGAACCGGCACATCAGGCGCACCTCGTGGAAAATTTTCCGAGGCGGTCGAATTCATTAACCACGCCCA
>JAUXCB010000028.1 GCA_030619095.1 Verrucomicrobiota bacterium
CCCGCCATCGTGCGGCCATCGGGGTGACGGAAGAAACCGACACGGTGGTCATCGTGGTCTCGGAAGAGACCGGGGTCATTTCGATCGCATACAACGGACGGCTAAAACGCGGCTTCGACGGCCCGCATCTGCGCCGGATCCTTTCGACATTCCTCGGTCGCGAAGGAGGCGGATTCCGCCGCAGGGCGCGAAAAAAACGGTTCGATCGCGGACAGATGAACTTTATTTTCGGGGAGGATTTCCATGAGTAACGGAGCCCTTAAGCGGCTGTGGAAGGGTTTTTCCCGCAACTGGATTTTAAAACTACTCTGTCTGGTGCTGGCCTTTTCGGTTTGGCAGGGCGTGCGCGAGAGTACCAACTTTGAGGTGGTCGTGTCGGGGATTCCGCTGCGGGTGACTGCCGGAGACGGCTATGCGGTTCTGGAAACGTCCAGCGAGGTGGTCAGCATCCGCTTCCGCGGGTCACGGGAGGACCTCAGTTTTATCAGCCGGGATCAGATGACGGTCGAGCTGGATATCTCGGAGCGTTCCGACCGGTTGCGCCAGACGGTCACGCTGATGCCCCATAATGTAAAAACCCCATCCCGTGCCCATGCCGTTCGCTTCTATCCTCCGGAGGTCACCGTGACCATCGACCGAGAGGTCGAGCGCCTTCTTCCGGTCAAAGCGGTGTTGGAGGGAGTGCTTCCGGAAGGAATCCATTTCAAAAAAGCGGTGTGCGCACCCGCATCGGTCCGGCTGCGCGGAGCTGAACAGCTTCTGCTGCATCTTGAACAGGTTCGAACGGTTCCAATCCGTTTGGATGGACGGGTGAGCTCATTCAACACACATGTGGCTATTTCCGCGAACGGGCACCCTTGGACGGCGAGCCCAGAACGGGTTTCGGTGGAGCTGAAGCTGGTTGAACAGGAGGCCACACGCCGGATTGAAAATACGCCGGTGCGGCCCCTGCGGGTCTCCGGGGCCTCCCGGATGGTTCAAATTCGCCCCGAAAAAGTGGATATTATTCTGCGGGGAAATTCTAAACGCCTAGAGAATATAGAAGTCCGGGACGTGGTCGCCTATGTGGACTGCACCGCACTAACCAACCCGGCGGAATACGAAGTGCCCATCCGCATCGATGTTCCGCTGGGCGTACAGGTAGAAAAAATTGAGCCGCCTGTTGCCCAAGTGCTCATCAAAAACAGGTAACATTTCTTATGCGAACTATCTATATCATCTTCGTTGGGTTGGGGGTTGTGATTCCGGTGATGGCGCAGGATCTAGCGAAAGAGGCCGTGGAGTTAAACGCACAAGCCCAAGAGAACGCCTTGCCGGACGCCGGGACAAATGGAACCGCTACGGTTGTCCAGACCCAGGAAGAGCAGCTGGCCGAAAAACTATCGTTTTTAACGGACACGGCAATGCAATATGCCGACGAGGGAGAATTCGAAGCGGCGGAGCGTGCCTATCTGCGGGCCGTAGAGGCAGATCCGGACAACGACGAGCTTTTTTTCCGCTTGAGTGCTCTTTACATCCGGATGAATCGCTATTCCGAGGCGATTTCGCTGCTGCGGGCTCAGGCCGAAAAACATCCTAAGAGCATGCAGATTCATAACAATCTGGCTTGGTGTTATGCCACGGGGCTGGGCGTGAAAAATAAAAAACTTGCTTTGCGACACGCCCGCGAAGCCCTTCTTTTGTCTCCGTCGGCGGCCTCCGTTTGGAACACGTTGGCCGAGGCGTACTACGCGGCGGGGGATTATGAGAAGGCGCTGCGGTCCACAAATCGTGCAATCGATATTCTGACCCATACCGGCGGCGACCCGACCGTAAAACAAAAGTTTCAGGAGCAACGGTCAAAAATTCTGCGTGCGCAAAAGGTGCTCAAACAGTTTGAGAAACTAGACGAGGAGTGAAGCCCCGGAGTCACGGACTCAGTCCCATATGTTGTTTTTGAGCCCCGGCATGAAATCATCTGAGAAGGGATCTTTCCGGTAAATTGGGGAGGATCGACGCACTCGTTCCACGGGCGATAAAGGGGTTGGTTTTTTTGCGTTCCAATCCACCGCAAACGGCGATGCCGCTTGTTTGGGTTTAGAAGCACCCGCCTGCGGCGTCCAGCGCACGGGCGGGGTCGATGGGGGCCGGGGCTGGGATGGGGAGAGCAAAGAAGAGGGCCGGATCACACCCGAGTTAACGCGCGCCGCAGGAAAAAAGCGGGGCGTTCGTTCAGCCACTGCCGATTTTTCTTTTTGAGAAATCGACTCGAACGGGGTGGAAAGAACCCGTCTCGCGGCGGGCTGAATCCCTGGGCTGATCGTGTTCCTGAGAGCACTCTCATATTGTTTAAGCGGCGAGTCTGTAGCAGAAGAACTCTTTCTTGAATCCTCGCGAAGGATCTTATTGACCAACGCTTCTTCTCTGGCCAGACCGTCCTTGTGCTCCTGAAGCGTTTTTTGCCGGTCAAGCTCTTCACGGACCCAGCTGGGGCCGGCCTTTTTCACAGAAAGATTCTCGGCGGCGTCCGGATCCAGAAGTGCTGGTGTGAGCCAGTTTCCCTTCGGAACCGGAACAGGTCCCGAGGGTCGCCGTGCCGCCGGGGCAGGCCCCGTAGCCGGCGGGTTGTTTAGCGAACTCTCCAGCTGCTTCAGCTTCCGGTCAAGAGCCCGCTCCTCTTCGGTCGGCGTTTTTGGAACCAGCAGGTTTCGGTCATCCAGTTGAGCTTTCTCCGAATAGACATGTTGACGCACCGTTTTCTTCCGGGCCTCCAGTGCGGCATCCAGATCGTCCGCCACAGCCGGACAGGCCGCGCTGAACAAAACAGCCGACAGGGTAAACACACTAAAAATCTGATATCTCATAGACCCATCATAATAGCTCTTTTACTGCGCATCGTCAATAGACCCCAATTGCCATCCAGGGCAAAGCCTGCTACCGTCCCGCAATGCCAAACATCCTGAAAAGTTTCCTTTGGGCCCTCTGGGTCACAATATCCCTCGCGCAGGCCGAGGTGCACGAGTTTCGTATCGATCAGGGTCAGCTCTGGCTTTCCGCCGAAAACGAGCCGCTCGACCGGCTTCTCGAACATTTCGCCAACGCCGGGGTTCGCGTCGAGATCGATCCCGCTGTCCGGGAAACCGTTTCCGGCAACTGGCGCGGTCGCGATGTCGAGGCCGCGCTGAAGGTGTTGCTTTCACCCAACAACTATCATCTCGATTGGCAATGCGAGCCGGGCCCCCTCGGCCCGCTTACCCGACTGACGGGAATCCGGGTGTTTCGCGAAGGCCGCTCCGGTGCCGTCCGGCCGCTTCGGCATATCCGCCGCATCGAAACCTCTCTGGACGGAACTTTGCGGTTTATTGCCCGCGAGATTCTTGTTTCTTTCGGACCCGGTGCCGCCATCGAAGACCTGCGCGCGCTTCTTTCTCGTCTGGGCGGAACCGTCATCGCCGCCAATCCTGAACTCGGCATCTACCGCATTCTCCTGCCCGAAGGAGCCAACGTGCTTGCATTGCTCGATGGACTGAAGCGTGACCCGAACATCGCACAGGTTGAGCCCAATTATATTTACGACCTGCCCGACCTCCTTCCCGGAGAAAAAACCGCCGCATCCGACGTACATCCGTGGAAAGCCCCGGAAGGTGGCGGCACTCTCGCCGTAGCCGTACTCGACTCCGGCCTGCTACCGTCCGATCGTCTCAACGCCGCCATTCTCAGCGCCTTTGATGCCACCCATCCGGACACGCCGCTCACCGCCGACGCCGTTGGGCACGGCACCCTCATGGCGCAGCTCGCCTCCGGACTTCTCGATCCCTATAACCGCCCGGTTGGCGAGGGCGTCCCCGTCGTCGCCATCAAAGCCTTCGCTGACGATGGCATGGCCGACACCTTCACCCTCATGAACGCCATGACCTATGCCGTAAAAAACAGCGCGGGTCCCCTCAGTCTCAGCTGGGGAACTGAAACGTCCAGCGCCTTCCTCGAGAACGCCATAAACTACGCTGTTTCTCGGGGGAGACTCATCTTCGCCGCCGTCGGCAACGAAGATACCGGCCGACCCATGTACCCGGCAGCACTTCCCAACGTCATCGGTGTCGCCGCCTCTGATGGAAACCAGCTCGCGGAATACTCCAACCGCGGCGACTTCGTCGATATCATCGCTCCCGGCTCCGCTGGTGGATCGCAGGGCACCTCCGTGGCCACCGCTTATGTCTCGCACATTGCCGCGAAATATCAGCGCATTCATCCCGAGGCCTCGCCCGCTGAAGTCGTTGCCGCACTCAAGGAAGCCGCCGGCGATGATGGCTTCCTCACGGAAGACGCCATCGCCCGCCTGCTCATCCGATGAGCTTCCACCCCTTGGAAAAAGCAGCAACCCGCCACGCAACGGGGTGCTGTTCCCAGGGGGCGTTGAATCCCCCAAATGCAAATCCAGATTGACGATCGTCAATCTGGATTTGCATTTTTTGACTATCGGGAACGAAGCTTGAAACAGGATATTGGATCTCGACGGCAGAAAAATAAAAGAAGAACACGACCATCTGCGGTTAAAAATCTTCCGAACTTTGGAAGAAATGGATAAAGTCCCCTCCGTGGAAAATCAGATCCAGATGCTTCCCGATCACGTAATCAATAAGATTGCGGCCGGAGAGGTGATTGAGCGGCCCGCTTCGGTGATGAAAGAGCTGATGGAAAACGCTCTCGATGCGGGCGCAACGCAAATCGATGTCGAGGTGGTGCGTGGCGGGATGCAGTTGATCGCAATTTCCGACAACGGCTCCGGGATGAACCGCGATAATTCGCTGCTGGCGATTGAGCGCCACGCCACCAGTAAAATCCGCACCGCCGAAGAGGTCGAAGCGGTTTCCACTCTCGGGTTTCGCGGCGAGGCTCTTTCATCCATTTCTGCCGTGTCGCGCTTCACAATGACAACCCGGCCTGCGGACGATGTGAGCGGAACCGAGATCCGGATTGCGGGCGGCAAGCTGCAGGATGTGGCCGATGCAGGATGTCCGCCCGGCACCCGCATAGAAATTCGTAATCTCTTTTTCAACGTGCCCGCGCGCCGCAAGTTCCTGCGGGCGGAGTCGACGGAGTTGGCGCAGATTCGCCAGCTCTTCGCCGTCTACGCGCTGGCTCATCCCGAGACGGGGCTGTCGCTGATTTCCGACGGGCGCGAGCTTTACAATCTGCCCAGTGGCGGCTCGCTGGCCGACCGGATTTCTGAGCTCTACAACCCCTCCTTTTTCAGCCGCCTGCGCGCGCTCGATTTTGAAGGCGATGCGGTCAACGTGACCGGTTTCGCCGGGCTTCCACAGACGGGGCGCAAGGATCGATCCGATCAATATATTTTCATCAACGGGCGCCCCGCCTCGGCTCCGGTGATCTATCATGCCCTTAACGAGGCCTATCATGCCGTACTCGCACGGGGTCGACACCCCTCCGCATTCCTTTTTATTAAAACCGCGCCCGATGCGGTGGATGTGAATGTGCATCCAGCCAAAAAAGAGGTTCGTTTTCGTCGTCCGTCCGTCGTACGCGACGCGGTGATTGCGGCGATCCAAAAGGCGCTGACTCTCGAAGCGCCGGAGGAAGAACGGCGCGAGCCGTCATTTAGATTTGATACGGCAAAACCCGCTCCGCCGCCGCAAAAGCAGCATGAGCTGGGGTTCGGAGAACGGAAGACAGAAGGCGGAGGACGGAGGATAGAGAGCGGGGAGCAGAAAGGTTCTTCATCCGTCCTCTGTCCTCCGTCTTCTCTTTCCTCCTCTCCCTCCTCTCCGTGGAACTGGTGCCGGGTGATGGGGCTGGCCGGGGTGTACGTGGTGCTTGAAACCGAAGACGGAGTCGTGCTGATGGATCCGCAGGCAGCGCACGAGCGGGTGCTGTTTGAAAAAATGATAAAAGAGATTGCGGAGGGGCATCCCTCGCGGCAAGGACTGCTGACGCCGGAGACGATTGAGCTGATGCCTGCCGATGCGGAGGCGCTGCGTCGTCAGCTTCCGGCCCTCAGCGAGATGGGGTTCGGTATTTCCGATTTCGGACACGACACCTTTCTGGTCGATGCTCTGCCGGTTCATTTGCAGGCGGGGGCCCCGCTGGTGATTTTGACCGGGATTGCGAAGGCGCTCGAGGCGGGCGGGGCAAAGGTGCGGGCGACGCGCGAGGTGCTTCACGAAACCATGGCGCAGGCGGCTTGTCGATCCTCCGTTCGTGCAGGCGACTCTCTGCCGCCTGAGGCGATTGAGCGACTGGTTGAGGATCTGGCAAAAACAGAAATGCCCTATACCTGCCCGCAGGGTCGCCCAACACTGATCTTCACCAGCTTCACCGAGCTCAACCGGAAGTTCGGCCGGAAATAAAAAAAGCCCCGGCGTTTCCGCCGGAGCTTTTTGAATGTCGAATGTCGACCAAGGAACCGCTGAATGCAGAAGGGAATTTCCTTCGATATTCGAAATTCCTTGTTCGATATTCTTCGGTTCCCTAGTTGCGATCGAGCGCATTGAGGTCGGTGAATGCCTGTTTGACGCGGGCGACCATGGACTCTTGAGCTTTACGCAACCAGACGCGCGGGTCGTAGAACTTTTTGTTCGGCTTGTCGGCTCCATCGGGGTTGCCGAGTTGAGCCTGAAGATAGGCTTCGTTCTCCTTGTAGAAGTTCAGGATGCCTTCCCATGCGGCCCACTGCGTGTCGGTGTCGATGTTCATTTTGATGACGCCGTAGCTGATGGACTCTTTGATTTCTTCCGGAGAGGAGCCGGACCCGCCGTGGAATACGAAGTCGAGCGGGTTGTCGGTGTCGGTCCCGAATTTTTCAGCGACGTATTTCTGGGAGTCGCGCAGGATGGTCGGGGTCAGCTTGACGTTACCCGGTTTGTAAACCCCGTGCACGTTTCCGAAGGAAGCGGCGATGGTGAAGCGCGGGCTGATCGCGGTCAGGGTTTCATAGGCGTAGGCCACATCTTCCGGCTGGGTGTAGAGTTTGGACTCGTCCATGTCGGTGTTGTCGACGCCGTCTTCTTCACCGCCGGTGCACCCGAGCTCGATTTCGAGGGTCATGTCGATTTTCGCCATGCGTTCGAGATACTTCGCGCAGGTTTCAACGTTTTCTTCGAGGGTTTCCTCGGAGAGGTCGAGCATGTGCGAGCTGAAGAGCGGCTTGCCGGTCTCTTTGTAGTTCGCTTCGCTGGCGTCGAGCAGGGCATCGATCCATGGAAGAAGCTTTTTCGCCGCGTGGTCGGTGTGCAGGATAACCGGCACCCCATAGGCCGCAGCCATCGTGTGCACGTGTTTCGCACCGGACACCGCGCCGAGAACCGCAGCGCCCTGGCCGTCGAGTTTCAGACCTTTCCCGGCAGTGAATCCTGCGCCCCCGTTGGAGAACTGAATGATGACCGGCGAATTGACCGCTGCAGCCGCTTCGAGAACCCCGTTGATCGAGTCTGAACCCACCACATTAACCGCCGGCAGTGCGAACTGGTTTTCTTTGGCAATTTTGAAAATCGCCTGTACATCGTCGCCGGTCACTACACCGGGTTTTACTGCATCAAAAACTTTGCTTCCCATCATCTTGCTCCTTCGTTTGTTTTAGTTTCCGTTTCGAGTGGAAATTGTGCGAGAAAATCTATTTGATATGCCTGTTTTATCAAGCTCTTTCGGAAAGGAAAGCAAATGTCGGCTCTGGCTGTTACCGCATGGATACTAGGAATACTCGCCGTGGGCGCGGGGCTTTTTGCCGCCTGTGCGCCCGCGCTGGTGCGAGAGGGAGTGGGTCGTTTCCCGCGCAGCGTTTGGCCGGGGCGCATTCTGCTGGCGGTGGATATGGTCTGGGCTGCGTATGCAGTTACCACGCTCCACTTGGGCACGTTTGACGCCTGGAAGGTGCACCTGTACTGGCTCGCGCCCGTCTGCATCATTCTTGGCTGTGTGTATCTCGACGAGCTACTCTCGGTTCGCGCACTCGGCGGGTTGCTCCTGCTGGTTGCCGGGCCGATTCTCAATGCCGCGCGCTGGAATCCATCGGGCTGGCGGCTGGTTGTCACCGTCATGGCCTATCTTTGGATTGTGATCGGCTTGGTTTTTCTGTTGGAACCCTGGTGGTTTCGCCGCCTTTGTGCGCCGATGATTCAGCGGGAGTGGGCGGTTCGGCTCGGCGGGGTGTTCAAGGCCCTCATCGGCTTCGGCCTCATCGCGCTCGCCTTCTGGGTCTATTAGCCGCAAGGTTTAAAGGGCTGGAATGTATGAATACCCAAACCCTAAAAATCCTTTCTAAACGGTTTAGAGAGTACGTCGCCCGGTTCCGCACCGATGGTGAACTCCACCCGATGCACCAGCTCAAACTCGAACACAGCATTCGGGTTTCTGCCGATGCCCGGGCCATCGCCGAAGGCATGGGCTGGGTTCCCGAGGAGATCAACCTTGCCGAAGCGGTCGGGCTTTTTCATGATGTCGCCCGGTTTCCGCAGTTTCAGAAGTACGGCTCGTTTTCGGATGCCGATACGGTGGATCACGGCGATCTCGGAGTCGAAACCCTTCGGAATGAGCAACTGCTTGAAGGGGTGGCTGAGGAACCGCGCGAACTCATCCTCCATTCGGTTCAATACCACAACAAAAAGGATCTTCCCTGCACGTTAACGGTGCATGAGGAAAAGCACCTTCGTCTGATCCGCGATGCCGACCGGCTCGATATTTTCTTTGTTTGCTGGCACTCCATCCACAGCGGGCACATTCATGACCATCCCGAAATCGCTATGGGGATCGATTTCAATGGCCCACCGACGCCAGAGGTTCTTGAGCGGTTTGAACGCGGGGAGGCCATTGACTACCGTAGCATGAAGAGCATGGCCGACCGCTTTGTTCTTCAGCTCAGCTGGATGTATGATCTTAGTTACGACGCCAGCAAACGCCTTGTCCGCGAGCGTGGAATCCTCGACAAGTTCCTTGGGGTTCTGCCCGTTCGGAGTGATCGGCTGCTTCACTGTTTCGATGCGACCGCCGCCGTTCTCGGAGGGGTGGATAAGCCGATCTCCGGCAGCTGACCGAGCGGCGAGGAGAGCTCGGGTTTGCCGAAACAAAAAGCCCGGCGAATGCCGGGCTTTTCATGCGAAGAGCAATGAATTATTTCCTCCAGAACTTCATCTTTTTCAGGAATGATTTTTCTTCTACCGCGACGCTCTGTTTTGCACAGGATGTGCCGCATGCTTTTTTCGCTTTTGCTTTCTTTGCTTTTACACAACTTGCTTTTTTGCTGTTTGCCCCGCAGGCCTTGGTTTCTTTCAGTTCGCAGGGGGCTTTTTTCTTCACGGGCGCGGCGGTCTCGCATGTGCCGCAGTCGGCCAGAGCGGTTCCGGACAGAACCAGAATTCCAGCCAGCAGTAAGAGTAGTTTTTTCATGGGACGCTCCTTTTTTATTTTTCCACATTTCCCCGTGGTTGGGGATCTTCAACGGGATTCCTGTCCCGTTGAATACGGAAGAGTTTCTTCCAGAGTCGGGTCAGCTCAGTGCTTCGACGAGTGCGGCTTCCTGCTGCACCCCGATGAAGTCTTGAACCTTCTCGCCATCCTTGAAGAGGATGAGCGTCGGGATCGAGCGCACGCCGAACTTGGCGGCGAGCGGGGCGTTTTCATCGACATTGACCTTGGTGATCACCGCCTTGCCTTCGACGGCCTCGGCCACTTTTTCGAGGATCGGCGTCTGCATTTTGCAGGGGCCGCACCACGGAGCCCAGAAGTCCACCAATACGGTTCCGGTGGCGATGGTTTCATCAAAATTATCTACGGTGAGGTCGAGTACTTTTTCAGACATAAGGGTCTCCTGGTTGGGTTCTAGAAAATCGGACTATAGAACTTGGGTATCGGTGGCGCAAGCTAAAGCCTGTTCGTTTTCGAACAGGCTTGGTTATTTGTTATTCGGGAATGATTATTGGGGGAAAAC
>JAUXCB010000191.1 GCA_030619095.1 Verrucomicrobiota bacterium
GCCACAATATGGGGTGCTCGCACTCGAAAACTCAAACAGACTACCCATGGGAATCTGGCGACTTCCGGACGTATTCTGCTGGGTGGCAATGGGTCGACAGTAAGCCGAGCGGGGATGATGGATACTGTAGCATCATGACCTATGAAGGTTTTGGCGGCGGACTGAGCTATCACCGTGTAGCTCATTTTTCGAACCCAAGCATTAATTATGTGGGAAACAGCAGCAACCCGACCGGGCATGCCCAGGATGGCGATAACGCCCGCACGA
This sequence comes from Verrucomicrobiota bacterium, assembly GCA_030619095.1. Classification (GTDB taxonomy): domain Bacteria; phylum Verrucomicrobiota; class Kiritimatiellia; order Kiritimatiellales; family Tichowtungiaceae; genus Tichowtungia. The sequence goes on from JAUXCB010000191.1 coordinate 268, forward strand.
TGCGGGAGATGAGATCGGTATTGGCTGGATACCGTGCGGCGGTTGTTCCGCCCACGGTGACGTTGGGTTTGTCGGGCAGTCCGATGGCGGAGGCTGGTGGCGCGGCTACAGTGACGGCCACCCTATCATCAATGTATGAACAGAATGTGACGGTGAATCTCTCTTTTTCCGGCACAGCAAGCTGGCCGAGTGATTACACCCGGTCGGGAACGAGCATCGTGATTGTGGCGGGCAACACGACCGGCACGATCGAACTGATAGCGGTTCAGGATATAGCCTATGAGGGAAATGAGACCCTCGTGGTGGATGTCAGTTCTGTCGCAAACGGAACAGAAAACGGAACCCAGCGGGTGACCGCCACAATTACCGATGACGATCCGGAACTGGGTGTCACGCCTTCAGTGGGTGCGGAGTTTGTCGGTTCTGTTGGCGGGGTCACGTCGCCATCCAGTCAGGTTTATCTGCTGACGAACCATGGAACTGAATCGATAAATTGGACGGCGTCCCGAAATCACAGCTGGGTGCTGTTGTCTGCACCCCATGGGACGCTTTCTGCGGGCGGAACGATTCAGGTGATCGTTAGCGTCGATGCGGGGGCGTTAGAGGCTGGGGATTATTCCGACGTGATCACTTTTTCCAACACAACCCGCCAGGTTGGCATCTCCCGGACGATCGATCTGACGGTTCGGCCAATGTATATTTATTATTTCCCGCTGGATACCGATCCCGGCTGGGCCCGAAACGGCGAGTGGGCGTTCGGTCAACCGACCGGGCAGGGTAATGAAGGTGGGGGCGATGGTGAAAAAGATCCGACTTCCGGAGCGATGGGCGACAATGTTTTTGGCGTGAACCTGAATGGAGACTACTCGTCCGCAGTTGGTGGGCCTTATTATCTTACCGCTGGCCCGTTTGATTTTTCTAACTACACGAATGTTGTTTTGCATTTTGAGCGCTGGCTCAATATGGATTATGGGTTATTTGCTCCTGCCACGGTTGATGTTTCAAGTAACGGGACTGTGTGGACTCAGATTTACATCAATCAATGGAACCCAGAGTACGACACGAGCTGGAGCAACTGTCAGTATGACGTTTCCAGCATGGCAGACCGACAGGCGGCGGTGTATGTCCGGTGGGGATATGAAGTGTTGAGTGAGTGGGCGTCAGCCGAGTCCGGCTGGAATATTGATGACGTTGGGTTTACAGGAGACGCGGTTTCTTCGCCGGACATCGATTCCGATGGAATGCCGAATGATTGGGAGCTACTCTATTTTGGTGGCGAGACGAAGGCCCATCCGGATGCGATTGTGTCGAATGGGTTGAATACGGCATTAGAGGCGTATATTGCCGGGCTGGATCCGACCGACCCGGAATCGTTTTTTGATGTCGCCTTCACGAACGATTTTGTGATCCGCTGGGGCGCGGTGTCCGGTCGCGTTTATTCTGTGCATGGCTCCACCAATCTACTCGACGGATTTCACCCATTGAAAACCAATATCCTCTGGCCTCTGTCAAGCTGGACCGATACGGTGAACAGAACCGAAAGCTTTTATAAACTGGATGTTCAGCTGGCTGAGTAGTTATGAAAATTATTCGCACTCCCAGAGAGATGCAGCAGGCCGCGCAGGCGCTTCGCCGCGCAGGGAAAACCATCGGCTTTGTGCCGACCATGGGCTTTTTGCACGAGGGACATCTCTCGTTGATACGGATCGCCCGCGAGCGGGCCGATGTGCTGGTGGCTAGCATTTTTGTCAACCCGACCCAGTTCGGGCCGGGGGAAGATCTCGATGCCTACCCACGTGATTTTGAGCGAGATGAGCGGCTTTGCTGTGAAGAAGGGGTGGATCTGCTTTTTTATCCGACCCCGGAGACGATGTATCTTGAGGGGCACAGCACCTGGGTGGAGGAAGAGGCTCTGTCCGGCATGCTTTGCGGCGCGGCGCGCCCCGTTCATTTCCGAGGGGTTTGCACCGTGGTGACCAAGCTCCTCAATCTGGTTCTGCCGGATTTCATGGTGCTGGGTGAAAAAGATGCTCAGCAGCTGCGTGTATTGCGTCGCATGGTGCGGAACCTGAACATTCCGGTCGATGTGGTCTCCGGACCGACGGTTCGCGAGGCCGATGGGCTGGCGATGAGCTCCCGCAACAAATACCTTTCCCCAGAGGAACGGAAGGAGGCGATCTGCCTTTTCCAGGGGTTGGGAAAAGCGAAAGAACAGTTTTCTGCGGGCGAGCGTTCCGCCGATGTTTTGACCGCTTCTGTGCGGGATGTAATTGAAAAAACATCGGGTACGATTGACTACATTGAGGTCGTGGATGATGAGAATCTTCAACGCATCAAGGTGCTGGAAAAGCCTGCTCTTATTGCGCTGGCGGTGAAGTTTTCCGGCGTGCGGCTGATCGATAATGCCGTGCTCGGAAAATAAATGACGATTTTGGAAAATTTTACTTTAAACCAGACGTGTGCCGAATACATTATCTGCCCTTTCGAGAGGGCGTGATGGCCGAGTGGTTAGGCACGGGTCTGCAAAACCTGTTACAGCGGTTCAATTCCGCTTCACGCCTCCAGCTTCTAAAGCGTGTGGGTTAAAAAAAAGGAGAGAGAAACATGTCTGTTCCACAAGATCTTTTTTACGAGAAGACGCATGAGTGGCTTCGCATTGATGATCACACCGCCACGGTCGGCATTACCGACTTTGCACAGAGCCAGCTTTCCGACCTGACGTTTGTTGAACTGCCCGAGGTGGATCGGGTGGTTGAGGCCGGCGACGAAGTCGCCGTGCTCGAGTCCGTCAAAGCCGCCTCCGATATTTATGCGCCGGTTGCCGGAAAAATTGTTGCCGTCAACAGTGAACTTGAAGAGGCCCCCGAACTGATCAATAACAGCCCCTACGAAAAAGGCTGGCTCTTCAAAATTGAATTTGAAAAAGAAGAGGATGTTGATGACCTCCTCAGCGCCGAAGCCTACGAAGATTTTTGCGTGGAATAGGACTCAAGAGTCTGGGCGCAGGGACAGGAATCAGGGCAGTGCGAACTGCCCTTTTTTCGACTCCAACGGCTTAGCTGACCTCAGTGTTTAGCATCGAATACAGATATCAGCGTTCATCCGTGCTGCAGTTAAACGTCGGGGGATAGGACAGTTGTCCGTGTTTTTTATGAGCTTCAACAAACTGCTCAACAAGAAAACGAGCCAGTCCGGCAGGGGTATCATTGTACTCCTTAGCCACCTTCAGTAAGTCAGCTTTGAGTTCGCTAGGCATCCGCACTTGAATAGATGCATCTTTTTTAGAAAAAACCGATTTCGCCATTCTGTCACTCCTTTTGAAAAAAAGAATAATGGGTGGCGATGTGTCACAAACAACATCCTAGGCAATCATTGCTTTACAAAGGGGTACTCTTGATCAGGCTGTTAATTCCGTATAGAAACAGTATGTTTAAAAATCAGATAGAGAGGAGTGGTTTGTGAAAAAGGTATTCTTCGGGCTTTTCGCTACAGGAACCGTTTTGATTCTTCTTGGTGCAGTCGTTGAAAAAAGTACTCAGGTCGATAC
>JAUXCB010000110.1 GCA_030619095.1 Verrucomicrobiota bacterium
CCGGAATGATATCCGCATTGAGGTATGCAACGATTGGCTCAATATCCACTTCCGCCACTTTGCCGACGTAGCCCCAGTCGAGCTGCTCATGGGTTTCGGGATCGATGCCGGTGTGTTTTTCGACCTGGATGATGTCTTCGCCGTGGATGCCCCGCGCTTTGCCGCCGTAGTTTGCGAGGATCTCGACCAGGTGCGGGTTGACCTCCCCGTTGAGGACGCTTTCGACGACGTTGATGGTTGCTTCGTCGGTGACCCGCAGGCCGTGCAGGAACTGCGGCTGAATGTGCGCCTCCCGCATTTTTTTGGAAACCGCTTTGCCGCCGCCGTGCACCAGCACGGGTTGCAGGCCGACGCATTCCATGAAGGCGACATCCTTGAGAATGTTCCGGTAGCCGATCTCGCTCTCCATGATGCTGCCGCCGAATTTAACCACGATGGTGTCCCCCCGGAATTTTTGGATATAGGGGAGGGCTTCGACCAGTACGGACGCTTTTTCAATCATTTTCTGCATGGGACCCTTTTTGTGATTTCTCGTGTTTTTCGTGGCCAATGGAAGTCGAGCCGGTTTATTCCACGTTGATCCGGACATACTCTTCGGTGCAGTTGCAGGTGTAGACCACCGCTTCGCCGCCGCCGAGGTTCAAATTAATATGGATGGTGAAGGCCTCCTGCGAGACGACGTTGACCAGTTCCTCTTCCGGCGTTTCGAGAAACGCCATGCCACCCCGCACGGCGGGCGCGGCCTCGTAGGTGATGTCGACCTTGTCTTCCTGTACCTGAGCATGGGAGTAGCCAATCGCATCCATAATCCGGCCCCAGTTGGGCCGTTCCCCCGCCCAGGCCGTTTTGTTGAGCATGGAGTTGGCAACCGCCCGCGCGGCCTCGTCGGCCTCGCCGTTACTTGCCGCACCGATGACCCGGATGGTGACCACTTTGGTGGCACCTTCACCATCCTTGACAATCATCATGGCTAGTTTAAACAGCATTTTTTCTAAGGTTTGGAAAAACAGGTTCCACTCTTCGGAATCCTGTGTCAGCAGTTCATTGCCGGCTAGTCCGTTGGCTAACGCAATCACGGAATCGTTGGTACTTTGGTCGCCATCGACGGTGATTCGGTTGAAGCTACTGTCTGTGGCAAACCGGAGTGCGCATTGCAGGGCGTGTTTTTCTACTGCCGCATCGGTCAGAACGAATGCGAGCATCGTGGCCATATTCGGCTCAATCATCCCGGAACCTTTGGCGAGACCGGTGATGCGGACGGGTTTGCCCCTGATGTTGATTTCGGTCGTTAGGCTTTTTGGGGCCAGGTCTGTCGTCATCATGGCTTCGGCGGCATTGTTGGCGTGCTGGGGGGAGAGGTGGTCAAAGAGGGTTTCGATGCCGCCGGTAATTTGATCCATCGGCAGGGGTTTTCCGATGGTGCCGGTGGAGCAGACAAAGATCTCATTTGGTTCCACATCCAGCTTGGCGGCTGTAAGAACGGCTGTGGTCTCCACATCGTTTTTGCCTTGCGATCCAGTGCAGGCATTGGCATTGCCGCTATTCATGACAATCGCCCGCGCGCCGAGGTGCTCAACCACCTGAATGTCCCAGTTCACGGGTGCGGCTTTGATCTGGTTGGTGGTAAATACCGCCGCGCTGACCGCCGGAACGTCCGAGACGATCAGGGCCATGTCTTTCCCCCCCCCTTGTTTAATTCCGGCGGCGATTCCGGCGGCAGAAAATCCTTTTGGGAGCGGTAGCGTTTTCATGACGTTTCCTTCGGAAAATAATGCACGTTTTCCAACCCTTGGAAATCAGAATCTTGAGTCCATAAAATGGCGCTAAAAATCCGCGCTGTCGCGAGAATAATGCTATCTGCCATTGCCAGTTTGTTCATGACGCTGATTTGAGCTGCGGTGAGTGCTATTCGTTCGTTTAATTCTATGACTTTTCCTTGTTGCATGAGGGCAACGGCCTGCAAAGCATCATCTTCTCCGCGTTGTGTTAAAATCCGTTTAAAAACCTCATAAAGGCAAACGGAGGGGACGACAAGCTGTTCCGTTGCTTCAATAGCCTTTGCAAAATGCGAAGCACTTGGTTCGCCGGAAAAATAGGCGAGCCATGCAGATGAATCAACTAAGTTCACAGCCGATCCTTTTTTTCTCGTTGCACGTCGGTGCTGATTCCTTTTAAGAAACCTCGCATTGTTTTCATCGGCTTAATTGGAATGAACTCAATGCGGTCTCCATAGGCGAGGACCTGCATCTTTGTTCCCGGATGCAGGTTGATTTTCTCCCGAACGGGCCGAGGGATCACGACCTGAAATTTTGGTGAAACGGTTGCTGAAACCATACGAAACCTCCTTCGTTTCGTAGAACGTAGCACGAAACGTCTATCGATGTAAATTTGTTGTTGGTAAAAAAAAGTCCCGGCGGGAGGCCGGGACTTCGTGCACTTTGATTCTCGAGATTAACGTTTCGAGAACTGGAAGCGTTTGCGTGCACCCGGTTGACCCGGTTTCTTACGTTCCTTCATACGAGCATCGCGGGTGAGGAATCCATTCTTTTTCAGAGTGGACTTCAGCTCCTCTTCGGCAACGACGAGTGCACGGGAAACTCCGTGAGCAATCGCGCCGGACTGGCCGACCTTGCCGCCCCCTTTGACCGAGGCTTTCATGTCGTACTGATCCGCGCGCTCGGTGAGCACCAACGGGCGGGAGACGGTGTCGATCATGTCGCGGGTATCAAAATATTCTTTGACGTCCTTGCCGTTGACGATGATGTTGCCGGAGCCTTTGACGAGACGGACGCGTGCCACGGAGGTTTTGCGCCGACCTGTTGCGGCAAATTCATCAATTTTTTTCGCTACTGCCATAATAGTTCCTTCAATTAGCCGTTAAATTCGAGCGGTTTGACGTTTTGCGCCGCGTGCGGATGATCCGGGCCCACGTAGACTTTCAGACGTTTGATCGTTTTGCGGCTCATGCGGTTTTTCGGCAACATGCCTTCGACGGCCTGCATAATGATGCGTTCTGGATGGATTTTACGGATGGTCGAAGCGGGGCGTTGTTGGAGACCGCTCGGGTATCCGCTGAAATCCTGATAGATTTTGCCTTCTTCTTTGTTGCCGGTCAGCTTGATTTTTTCCGCGTTTACGACCACCACGAAATCGCCGGTATCGACGTGCGGGGTATAGGTCGGTTTATTGCGTCCACGCAGGATATCGGCAATAAATACAGCCAGACGGCCGGTCGGCTGACCCTCGGCATCCACAACATGCCAGTCGCGCTGGAGTTCATTTTCGTTTGCTACAAATGTCTTCATCTAAATTCTTTCCGTTTCAAATGCAAGGCGGGGAAAATATACGAGGGGTCTGGTTGTGTCAACCCCTGCAACCAAAAAATGACGAATGACTAAATACCCAATCCTGAATGAAGAAAAACAAAGCGGAGTGGATCCACCCCGGAAATGCCTGCTCATGGCGGTGTTTCTGCGGGAAAGCCCTTGTCGATGGTAAGCCGTTTGTTCTTCGGGTTTTGGATTTCTTTCGGAGTTGGGTGTTTCGTGTTTCGTCATTGTTTCTGTCTTCCCAAACCGCTATACCCTCCCTCATGAAACTCTTCCAGAAAACTGAAGTCTACCGGCTTACCCTCTGGGGCGTTCTTCTTGTTTTTCTCATGATCGGACTTCTCGCCGCCGGAGCGTGCTTTCGGCTCTATCCCTTTCTCGCCCAGACCCGCCCTCAGCCGCAGGCCGAGCTTCTCATTATTGAGGGCTGGATCGAGGACTCCGCACTCGCCGCGATGCACTCCGATGCCGATTCAAATACGCTTTTTGTGACCACAGGCGGCCCGGTTAAATACGGAGTCAGTCTCCTGAAGGAAAAAACCTATGCGGAGGTGACGACGGCGCGCCTGCGACAGCTTGGGGTTTCTCCCGGAGCCATCCTGACGGCTTCCGCGCCCGACACCGTCAGGGATCGAACCTATATTTCTGCACTCGCCGTGCGCCGTGCGCTCGAAGAGCAGGGTCTTTTCGGCCGCCCTGCCAATCTCTACAGCCTCAGCGCGCACAGCCGTCGCTCCGGGTTGCTCTATCGTTTCGCCTTCGGCCCGGAGGTTCCGCTGGGCGTGATCTCCCTTGACGGCGAAGAAGTGGATCTGAGCCGCTGGTGGCGGAGCAGCCTAGCCTTCAAACATGTTATGACCGAGTTGATGTCATGGCTCTATGTTCAGTGCACCCGCTGGACGTATTAAGAGAGAAACCAAATGAATACCCTCTCGTTGAAAAAGTGCTACGCACTCTCCTGGAAATCGTTCAGGAAATGGTGGATTCCCCTTTGTCTGATTTCCACGGTTATTCTGCTCTTCGAGGTCGGGCCGCGTATCATGCTTCGCCCAGAAACCGCCGCGCTCAAGCAGGCGTTCTTAGAGGTTGTCGAGGGGGTGCAGGGCGCAACGCTCGAAGAAGTTGAGGGGATGCTTCTTGAGGCTCAATCGGAGAGTTGGGCCTATACCGTGAAGCTGTTGAAACTGCTGCTTCTCGCCTTGCCGGTTATTACGTTGCTCAGTGTGCTTTTGCTCACGTGGGCAAATATGGCGGTGAAAGACCACCGTAGCACAAATCTGCCCGGACGTATGCTGTGCATTGCCGGGGTTCACCTGCTTCTCGCATTTGTGAAAGGCCTTGCCTTCGCCTTTTTCATCCTGCCCGGCCTCTATCTCTATACGCGGTTATTTTTTGTCACCCTGATTATGCTGGAAGAAAAAGAGTATCGAATGATGAGGGCTATCCAAAAAAGCTGGATGATGACGCGCGGCAACTTCTGGAACCTTCTGGCACTCATCTGCCTGAACGGAACGCTTCAACTCGCCGTTGCACCCACCCTGATTGGCCTTATCCCCGCTACCGGCTTCGCCAACACAGTCCGCGCCGCCGCCTATCAAATGCTTAAATTATAATTGAATATTAAAACGATCATATTTAGGGTTTGTCTTAATTTAAGAGGGAGAACTCTATGGATGCTGAACAGGTACAACCGGTGGATTTAGAAAAGCAGGATTGGCTGGATGCGCTCGATGAGCTGCTGGAAATCGAAGGGCATGAACGTGTCGTGGATATTCTGCACGACCTGCAGGTGAGTGCGCACCGGCAAGGCGTTCGATTACCCTTCTCCGCCAATACGCCCTACATCAATACCATCGATCTCGATTCCCAGCCCGCCTATCCGGGCGACCGCGAAATGGAGCGTCGCATCAAGAGCCTCATCCGCTGGAACGCCATGGCGATGGTTGTGCGCGCCAACCGCGAAGAAGACGGTATCGGGGGTCACATCTCCAGCTACCAGTCCATCGCCACCCTCTACGAAGTGGGTTTCAACCACTTTTTCCGCGGTCGCACCGAGGACTTTCCGGGGGATATGGTTTATTTCCAAGGGCATTCCTCGCCCGGCATCTATGCCCGCGCCTTCATGGATCCGTGTGTTGGATCGGGCGACGGCATCTGTTCTCCGCGCCTGCGGATGCCTCTCTCGCTTTCCTATGACCATCGCATCATCGACGGGGCCGACGGCGCGCGCTTCCTCCAATGGATTATTGACGCGATGCAGGAGCCGCTGCTTCTAGCACTGGAAGGTTGATTGTTTCGCCGCCATAAACGAGCAGGTGCATACTCTGTGGGAGCTCATTCAGGCCGGGCCGTCTCTTTTTTCTTCGTAACGGAAAGCCCCGCAGCCAGCCCGAGCGGAATCCAGAAGGCCAGATAGAGAGCGC
>JAUXCB010000042.1 GCA_030619095.1 Verrucomicrobiota bacterium
TCCCCGGATTGAACGGTGCTGAGTTCTGCGTAATAGCGCGGGCGGGCTTCCCAGTAGAATTCATCTACGGAAAAAATGTGCTGCGTGCCGAACCCGTGACGGTAGAGTTCCCGCAAAGCCAGTGCGCGATCCATCCGTCCGTTGCCATCGGCAAACGGGTGGATCTCCTCGAAACGGTAATGAAGGATGGCAGAGGAGAGCACCGGGGATAGATCCGGCGCCATTTTGTTCCACCATTCAAGGAGGTCGAACATCAAAATGGAAATATCCTGATGGGCCGGCGGAAAATGATTCCCGACCCGCACATTAATGGTGCGGTAGCGTCCGGCATCGCCCTGGTCCATCACGCCTCCGCCGGCAATGATGCCGTGCAGCTCAAAAAGGTTTTCGTGAAAAATCGTTTCGGTTTCCGTCCATCTTTCAATGTGCCTCAGTCCTGCAAAATAATTAACGACCTCTCGCTTTGCTCTTTCGGTCACAGGCAGGTCCAGCCCTTTTTCAACAGCGCGAACCTGTTCAAGGGTCAGGGGATTGCCCTCTATCGCGGTCGAGCAGTGGGCGTTCCGAGCCTTGGAATCCATCTGTAAAGAGGGTATCCACGATACGTTGATCGTTGCCCCAAGAATCCTTTCCCTCAAGGAGGCAATCTGCTCAACCCGTCTTAGTAAGGAAGAGCTGATCGTGTAATTTGGCTGATAGTTCATGGCTGTAATGTGCTCCATAAGTCCAATATGAGTCAAGCCTAAGTCCAGAATGAGTCAACCATTAGACAACCGCGAGTATTAAGACCTGAGGCTTGAGGAATATTTATCAGTGACTTTTTGGACCACAAAATTCACAAGAGACACAAAACAAACAGGTTATAGGCACGCCCATGTGCATCCTTTTTTGTGATTTTTGTGCATCTTGTGGTTAACTTTTTCGGTTGCGGCGCCGTCGCTGTTGCGCTGAATTCAGTTTTGAGCCAATAAGTTCATAATGAGTCAACTTATTAGACAACCACCTAAGGTCTACAGTCTAAAGTCTACGGCCTTTTCTCAAATAACCTTCTCTAAGCGTATGTCGAAGATGAGGGCGGCGTAGGGGCCGATGCGTAGCCCCGCGCCGCGTTTGCCCCACGCTAGATCCGGCGGAACCACAAATCGGGTTTTACCGCCCTCTTTCATGAGCGGCAATCCCTCTTTGAGCCCATCGATCGCTTCTTCCAGAGTAAAGGTGTCGGTTTCAATGCCGTGATAGGTATCTTTAATGACGGTGCCATCCACTAACAAAATCCGCTGGTTGACCACCACCGTGCTCCATTCGTCCGGCGATTTTCCGGTTCCCTCTTCGCGAACGGTGTATTGAAGCCCGCTTGAGGTTTCGATGACCTCGGGCTTCTGCCGGTTCTTTTTCAGAAAGGCCTCGGACTCGGCACGGTTCTGCCCCGCTCCGCCACGCCCTCGCACCTTGCCTTTGTTTTTTCTTCTCATGAGAATTTTTTACTAAAAAAACTCTCCGGATGGAAGGCCTCAAAAAATCAACGTCCACACCGCCCGCCATACAGGCGGCCACCCCGTCAGATCGGTCTCTTCCGAGGGATCCCTCATGGGTGTATTCCTCTTCTCTTTTTCCGTGTTTTCCATCCCGGCTGTGGGTATGGTTCTCGCCCAATTTTAGGAGAACGTATGTTTACTGTTTTATTGAAGAAAATTTTCGGCTCAAAGGCCGACCGCGACATGAAACAAATGCGCCCGCTGGTCGATCAGATCAATGCGCAGGAGGTGGAGTATCAACAACGGACCGACGAGCAGCTAAAGGCAAATACCGCAGAGTTTCGACAGCGTCTACTCGACGGCGAAACGCTCGACGATCTGGTGATCGAAGCGTTCGCGACGGTGAAAAACGCCTGCCGCCGGATGTGCGGAAGCACCATACACGTCTCCGGCCACGATCTGGTGTGGGACATGGTTCCGTTCGATGTGCAGCTGATCGGCGGACTCTCCCTCCATCAAGGCAAGATTGCCGAAATGATGACCGGGGAGGGCAAAACTCTGGTCGCCACCCTGCCCGTCTATCTCAACGCCCTCTCCGGCAAGGGCGTCCATGTGGTGACCACCAATGACTTTCTGGCCGAGCGCGACTCCACCTGGATGGGCTATGTCTATCAGCACCTCGGCCTGACGGTCGGCTGCCTGAAAAACATGATGCCACCGCCACAACGGGCCGAGATGTACAACCGCGACATCACCTACGGCACCAACAGCGAGTTCGGGTTCGACTATTTGCGCGACAATATGGCCATGCGCCCCGAGGATATGGTGCAGCAGCGCGGCCACCACTACGCGATCATCGACGAAATCGACTCGATCCTGATCGACGAAGCCCGCACCCCGCTGATTATTTCCGGCCCGGCACCCCACTCGGCGGACGAGCAATACCGCTCGCTCAACAGCGTGGTCGGTAATCTGGTCCGCAAACAGAACACCCTCTGCTCCCGCTTGATACAGGAAGCCATCGAGGCCCTCGACCAGGGCGATACCGACGATGTGAAGCTCCGCCTCTACCAGGTGCATCAGGGAATGCCAAAAAACAAACAGCTCGCCAAGCTGGTCGAAGAACCGGCCAACCGACGCCTGCTCGAACAGGTCAACAACTCGATGATCACCGATGCGTACAAGGAGCAGGCGCGCGCACTGCGCGAAGAACTCTTCTTTACCGTCGACGAAAAAGGCCACGATGCCAACCTGACCGATAAAGGGTGCGAAACACTCAACCCGGACGATCCCGAGCATTTTGTCATGCCCGACCTCGCCACCGATCTATCCGAGCTCGAGGGCCAAACCGAGATGGCTCCCGAGGAAAAAATGACCCGCCGCCAAACACTCCAGGATGAATTTGCACACCGCAGCGAACGAATCCATGCGGTCAACCAGCTCGTTAGCGCCCACTGCATTTACGAAAAGGATGTGGAGTATGTGGTGCAGAACAACCAAGTGATGATTGTCGACACCTTCACCGGTCGCCTGATGCCCGGTCGCCGCTGGTCCGACGGCCTTCATCAGGCCATCGAAGCCAAAGAAGGCGTAAAAATCGAACGCGAAACGCAGACCCTGGCGACCATCACCATCCAGAACTTTTTCCGCATGTATGAAAAGCTCTCCGGAATGACCGGAACGGCTGAAACCGAGGCAAGCGAGTTTCACGAAATCTACGGACTCGATGTCGTGGTGATTCCCACCAACCGCCCGATCCGCCGCGTGGATATCAACGATCAGATTTATAAAACCAAACGCGAGAAATACCATGCGTTGATCGAGGAGATCCAGAGAGCGCACACCCGCAAACAGCCCATCCTGGTCGGTACCGCCACCGTGGACACCTCCGAGGTGATCAGCCGCCTGCTCGACAAACAGGGGATTCCTCATAACGTGCTCAACGCCAAAAACCATGCCCGCGAGGCCGAAATTGTCTCCCTCGCCGGTCAGCCCGGGGCCATCACCATCGCCACCAATATGGCGGGCCGAGGAACCGATATTAAACTTGGCGACAGCATCATCTGGATGAGCAAGGAACAGATCCAAAACAAATCCCTCTCGCTGAATGCCAAGCCGGAGGGCGAAAGCCAGACCCTGAACAATCTGCTGCTGGAAAAACCCTGCGGCCTCTATGTGATCGCCTCCGAACGCCACGAGGCCCGCCGCATCGACCGCCAGTTGCGCGGACGCTGCGCGCGCCAGGGCGACCCCGGCATTTCGCGCTTCTACATTTCGCTTGAAGACGATCTGATGCGACTGTTTGGCTCCGACCGCATTGCGAGCATCATGGAAAAACTCGGCATCGAAGAGGGGGAAGTGCTCGAACATCCGTGGCTGAACAAATCGATCGAAAAAGCGCAACAGCGCGTCGAGCAGATGAATTTCGGCATCCGGAAAAACACCTTGAAATATGACGATGTGATGAACCAGCAGCGCGAGGTGATCTACACCTTCCGCCAAACCGTTCTGAACAGCGACACCCCGCGCAACGAACTCTACGACATCCTCACCGACATCATTTCTGAAAATGCGGAACTCGCGATCAGCGGCGGCAAGGAAGGGCGCGAAGAATTTGTCGGCTGGGCCAACACCACCTTCCCCATCGGCCTGCACATCAGCAATCTGCCCGCAGAAGATGATCTCGACGCGTTGATCGATGTTGTATTCGACGGCGTTAAAAAAGCCTATGAGATGAAAGCGACGCACGAAGATCCGGAGCGGATTAAAAGCATAGAGCAGATGATCATCCTGCAGTCGGTCGATGAGCACTGGCAGGAATATCTTCGCAACATGGATAGCCTGCGCGAAGGCATCAGCCTGCGCGCCTACGGGCAGCGCGACCCGCTGGTGGAATACAAACGCGAAGCGTTCAATCTGTTCGGCGATCTGATGGATCGCATCAAAAACGAAATTGCGCAGAATGTTTTCCGCACCGGCTCCTCCATGGAGGCACTGGAAGACTTCTGGCGGTCGCTCAACAACATGAGGGTCGACAACCAGTCGCAGGAACAGGCCTCCGCGATGGCGGCGGCCCGGCAGTCCGCTGGCGGCCCGACCGGCGCGCCCCCCCCCCGAATGAATACTCCGCCGCCTCGGCCCGCCGCCGCCGCAACCCATCCCGACGGAACCCGCGTCGGCCGCAACGACCCCTGCCCTTGCGGAAGCGGAAAAAAATATAAAAAATGCTGCGGCGCATAGCCGCACGATTACGCATACCCGAGTTTCTTAAGCACCCAGAAATTCTTGCGCCAGTTTTTCTCCACCTTGACCCATAGCTTCACCTTAACGGGCACGCCGTACATCTCGTTGAGTTCTTTGCCGGCTTCATACTGCACGCTCTTTAGAAGCCGCCCTTTGGCACCGATCACGATTCCCTTCTGGGAGTGGCGCTCCACATACACATCCGCCTCGACCGTCCAGCCCTTCTCCTTTTCATCAATCGTCTCTACCCAGACGGCAATACAGTGCGGCAACTCATCCTGCAGACGGTCAAACAGCTTCTCGCGGATCACATCCCCAATATTCAGCTTGCGCGGATAGTCGGTCAGGATCTCTTCCGGGAACAGATGCGGCCCCTCCGGGACCACCGAAAACAGCCGGTCGGTCAGCGCAGAGAGCCCGTCACCCGTTACGGCGGAACCCTCCAGCCAGACCGGATGGAGGCCAGACTGCTTTTCCTCAGCCACGCGGACCCAAAGAGCCTTATAGGTCTCGATAAATCCCGTTCCCAGATCGGTTTTATTAAACAGCAGCACACAGGGTGTATCATCCTTCATCAGGCGGCGCATCCACCCCTCGTCCTCCTGCCACGGTTTTCTGGAGGCATCGAACACCAGCAGGATGGCATCGGCTCCGCCGACCGAAGAGCGCGCCATTTTATTGAGATTCCTGCCGAAGTCGCCCTCCGCCTTATGCACACCGGGGGTGTCGAGAAAAACCAGTTGCCCGCGCTCCTCGGTAAAAATCGCGCGGATCACGTTCCGGGTGGTCTGCACGGTATCGCTGACAATGCTGACCTTCTCGCCCAGCAGCGCATTGAGCAGAGTCGACTTGCCGACATTCGTCCGCCCGATCACCGCCACCACACCGGAGCGACCACCCGTCACAGCCGAGCCCTCTTCCTCTTTGGGTTTTTCAAACATGGGGGAAAACATACGCCCTGGCTCCACGGTTTGGAAGTTTCACCGTCCGGTTTTTCCAGTGGATGAAAACGCCTCTGTCGCGTTCGGAGCTTCTCCCGGTCGGGAAAAACGCTACACTCCGCAGTATGCTTTGGCGCAAGATCACTCTCATTGTCGGTGGCCCGGTTCTGATCGGTCTATTGTTTCTGTTCGGGCATCAGCACAACCTGTTCTACACCACAGCCTGGTACGACCTGCTGATGCATTCTCTGGGCGGCCTGTTGCTGATCTTCACCCTGGCCGGAACGCTTTGGCATCTGGACATGGATCCTTCGGCACACCCCGTACTGTTTAAGACCGGCCTGATCGCGGCACTGATTCTGGCCTCAATCGGCTGGGAGTTTTTGGAGGTCTGGCTGAACATGACCCCCAACTGGACTCTCTCCATCTACGACACCGTCACGGATATGCTCGCCGCACTGGCGGGTGGATTAGCCGCCTTGACCTTCATC
This sequence comes from Verrucomicrobiota bacterium, assembly GCA_030619095.1. GTDB lineage: Bacteria > Verrucomicrobiota > Kiritimatiellia > Kiritimatiellales > Tichowtungiaceae > Tichowtungia. The sequence continues at coordinate 6,151 of JAUXCB010000042.1, forward strand.
CGCCCCGGGAAACAACCCTCCCGACCCAGCCTATTCCCCAATCAATCCATCTGAGGATGCGGTGGAGATCGTTTTCGGGACAATGGTTCCGCACAGATCTTTTCTGCCAGCAAAAGAGACCGGCACATAGTGCGCAGACACCCCGGAGCAGATTCCGCTCTGGCAACGCTCCACCAGCACCTCAACCGTTTGGCCGATAAACGTCCGGTTAAAGTCCATTGTCATTTCTTTTGCGAGACCGGCGAGACGCTGATGGCGCACCTGCGCGACCTGCGGCGCGACGGGGTTCGGCATGTCGGCGGCGCGGGTGCCGGGTCTCGCCGAAAATGTGAAAAGATGCATCTGTGCAAAGCCGATCTGTTTGCAGAACTCAAAGGTCTCCTCAAACGCCTCGTCTGTTTCACCGGGGAAGCCGACGATCACATCGGTCGTGATCGCGGGCATAGAGAAGTCGCCCTCAGGGCGACTGCTACAACGGCTGTAGCCGTTCGCCTCTGGCGAACGTTGACGCAGAGCGGCGCGGGCGCGCAACACGGTAGCGGCGTATTCGTCTGCGGTGTAGCCCCGTCTCATACGCTGGAGCACACCATCGGAACCCGACTGAAGCGAAAGGTGCAAATGCGGCATCATGTTCGGCGACGCGGCCCAGACCGCAAGCAGCTCATCGGTCAGCTCCGCCGGGTGCAGGCTCGACATACGGATTCGTCCAATCTCTGGAACCGCCACGATTTTGGCCAATAGTTCACTTAGTGACAGGTCTTCGCTTTCCCGACCGTAGAGACCCACATGGACGCCGGTGATGACGATCTCTTTGTAGCCGCGTTTCACCAGCGCCCCGGCTTCGGCAACCGCGGCCTCAACCGACTTGTCGCGCGGAGCCTTTCGGAGCTGCGGCACAATGCAATAGGCACAACCCGCGTCGCAACCGTCCTGAACTTTCAGGAAGGCGCGGGTCTGTGTCCCGAAGGATTCAACCGCCAGTTCGTCGGCGTTCTCCGGAAGATGAAAGTCAGGATTGGGCAGGGAAAAGGTCTGAAGCTCATCGGCCAGCATCTGCACCCACCCCGCTCCGGCGGCGACGCGCACATCAACGCCGTTCAAATCTCCAATCACCTCTTCTCCGGCGGCACAACCGGTCAGAAAAACCGCAGCCTCCGGATTTTTCCGGATGAGACGACGCAAGGTCTGGCGGGATTTCTGAACCGCCGTGGCGGTGACCCCGCAGGTGTGCACCACAATCAGGTCGGCCCCAAGGCCTCCGGCGGGGCAGGCCGGGCCGTTCGCCTCGCGAAGACCGAAACCCTCCAGCAGGCGCGCGATCTGCCGCGCGTCGTACTGGTTGACCTTACATCCGAGCACATCGAGGACGTACGTATTCAAAATCTTAGATTCACTGTCCATAGGAGAGGAACAGAATGTAAAACATCGAACAAGGAATGTTGAACTCCGAAGTGGGAAAACTTCTATACGCTACGATTCCCTGTTCGATATTTCTTCTACTTCGAGACGCGAATCGTTCCATCGCGACCCGTCAGCACACGGACGCGTTCGCCGACAAAAAACACCACATCATCTTTCTGCACGACAGCCATCACGCTGCCGTCGTCGAGCTTCACCGTGATTTCGATCCCGTTGTAGTCGGAGATTTTTTCTTCCACCATATGTCCGGCCACCGCACCGCCCAGTGCGCCGCCCACGGTCGCAATTTTCGCCCCGTCACCGCCGCCAATGGTGCTTCCCAGCACCCCGCCAGCCACTGCGCCGACCACCGCTCCGACTCCGGATTTTGTTCCTTCAACCTGAACCGGCTTGACCTGCTCAACCGTCCCCATCTGAACCGTATGAGCCTGCTGAGCCTCATCGCGGGTATACACCTGACCGGACTGACTGGCGCAACCCGCCAGCAATGCCGCAATCACCAACACGGGTATCATTTGAATCGCTTTCATAAACCCCCTCCTTTTCTACAAAGGATTCTACCCCATTTCCCAAAAGGTGAAACTTTTTTGATCACTTTTCCAACGACCCCTCTGGAAAAAGAAACGGCTCCTTCCACTGACTGGGAGGAGCCGTTCGGGGCTGTTGAATGCAGGGCTTAGCCCTCTTTGTTGAGGTCACGAAGGCCCATCGTCTTGATTTCGAGCAGGCGGGCAAACACCTCTTTGCGCCGGATGTTGAGTTTCCCTTTGTTTTTGGGTGACTCCCAGTTGACGACCGTCGGGAGGCTGACACCGGCGAGCTCGGCAAAAGCTTTCTGTGAGAGACGCAACCGCTTGCGCATGGAGCGAATGCCTGCCGTCGTGATCCATGCACGCCCGGTCTCCTCCTGCGGCTCCGGCTTCGGAACCACCGCGCCCAGTTTTTCCAGCCCGCGAATCAGCTGTTTGTTTTCTTTTTCCAGATCAGCAACCTGTCGGCGGAGGTCGGCGATATATTTCCGCTGGCTGGCATTCACCGATTTGATCGGCGAAAGCGCTACCTTGATTTCACTGCGGGCGATACGGGAAATTTCCGCTTTGAGTTCTTTCATTACATTGGCCATAACGTCTCCTTTTCTTTTAAAAAACCCTATTTCCGCTCTCCATTCAAGCCTCTTTTTTCTTGCGGATGAGCATCTGAGCGATCATGAGAACCTGGCTGGTGGTCCAGTAGAGAACCAAACCCGAGGGCATACCGTAGAAGAAGAAGAGCATCATCACCGGCATCATGACCGCCATCATTTTCTGCTGTTGCTGTTGTTCAGGCGAGGCAGTTGCAGTTGTTTATACATACGGTTCTGCAATGGTAGAAAGAGAATATGCAAGAACAGATACTACATTACCTAGAGTTGTAATGATGTTTTTAACGGGTTCAGAAGAATATGCTGGACTTGGAGA
>JAUXCB010000024.1 GCA_030619095.1 Verrucomicrobiota bacterium
AAATAATGATGAATCAATTTATCCCGCATACGGGCCATCGCTTTCCAATTCACGTCAGAATGTTCCGCTTTAAAATCTTCTGGAACTTTTTTTGCGGCCTCGCCAATAATTTCAAAACTACGAGCAAATGCCCTTTGTGTTTTTTCATCCACCATGAACTGCTCTTCGGTCATAGAGGCCGCTTCGGCAATCAAAAAGGCGGCCTCGTCAAGGATGTGCCGAATCAAATCATTAGCTGAAAATGGCATATTCAACCTCATCAAGGATGCGGGGCCCCATATAGGGACTCAGGCTGTTACGCGTCACCAAATCGTAATGATCCCCGATGGTACACTCCAGAAAGTCACACAATGCATTAAAATTCCTGAAGGTATTCTGCTTGGCAGTAAATTCGACAAGAATATCCACATCACTGGATGCCGTGTCTTCGCCACGGACAACAGAGCCGAAAAGACCAATAGCCGCCACCCCCATCTGATGCAACGCATCAGCGTGAGAACTCAGCATCTCTAAAATGGTTTCCTTGCGACTCATGATCTTCTCTATTATCCGAATATAGAGATAAAGTCCAACTCTCCATCACTTCAGTATTCCAATATTCCACTCCCTAGAACGGGATATCATCATCCAATTCGCCGGGAGCTTCTGAATCAGCCGGGAGTGGCGGACGATCATCTGCCGTGACGACCGGAGCCGGAGCGGCGGCCCCTTCGCCAACCGTCATCTTCCAGGCCTGCAGGTTGTTGAAGTAGCGTCCGTTATATTCACGTCCGCGGATATCAAAAGTAACGGTTACTTCCTGACCTTCCTGAACATTGTCCAGCAAACTCACCTTGTCGTTTACAACTTGCAGGGCGATGTCCTGAGGATAGTTCCCCTCCTCAACCGTTACCACAAACTCACGCACGGTAAACTTGTCACTAATCGTTTTCGCATCCTGTACGAGCTTCACTTTTCCTGTTAATTCATATGCCATTTGATTTCTCCTTGAATTCCTAAAAAAGAATTATCCGGCAAGACGCAACAGAATTCAACCCTTCTCTTATTTTTGGAGGGGTTCGTTCCGTCGAACCCGGCGGCATAGAGGGTGTTCAACAAGGGGCTCACGGCCTGCCGATTCAACTCTCAAAGGTCAAAATAACGAAGTAGGCGGACGGACCTGAATGGCACTAAGTTAAGGTCGTTTCCAGCGTTTGACATGAACTCAGGAGCCTTCTTGACATAAGAATATTTTTTAGATATTTCGCCATGAAATCGTTTAGCCGAGTGGGCGCTTTGAGCGCTTGTTGCAGAACGCCGTCGCGTTGAGAGCCACCCCCTGCGAGAATATCGCTCTGGGGAGTAGGGGCAGAAAAAGGAAATAACACAAGATGCAGGGGGTGCCGCAGTCAAATGGATACCCCCAACCCGGCGGAGCCGGAACCCCGAATAAAGAACGCTGAATGCTGATATTTAAGAATTTTGATCACCCCGAGACTTCGGGGTGATCAAAAAATGCTGTGTAAATGTGATTGAATTTTAAAAGTAAGGTACTAAAACGGAATATGAGAGGCGAATCGTACACATCGGGCTGGGTGATGTCGATGCATCACGGCCACTTCAACAAACACCTCGCCTTTCGCGGGCAAGCCCGCTACAGTCTTAACATTCGTCGGTCAACGCCACATTCGGCTATGAAGAACAGGAATAGAGGGAAGTGAAATGACAAAGTGGAGCGTGTTTGACAAAAAATTGCGTGGGTATCCAGCGTTGATGGGTTCGGTTCTCCGTCGGCTAACTATCATCTTTCCGGTTTGCCTGCTAACAGTTGCAAGCCCCATTCATGCAGCCGGGCAGCCAAAGATCGTAGCGGGCCCCTATCTTCAACACGTTACCAAGACGAGTATCACGATCATGTGGGAGACGGACACACCTTCTACATCGATTATCAAGTTCGGCAAGGCCCGGGTAATTCCTAAACCAAAGAAAGGCGAACCCATCCCCACGGCCCCCCTGGACCAGCAGGTGGCTTCTGCTGAGATAAATACGATTCATGAATTTGTCATCGAGAATCTCGATACGCAGACCGACTACTTCTATCAGGTCTATTCTCGCAGGAGTAACGATCAGGAGATCGCGTCAGCGATATTGCCCTTTCAAACTGCAGTACACGATGAGTCCGCTTTTGCCTACGTTGTGATGGGCGACAACCGGACGTATCCCAAGCGATTCAAACAGATTGCTGACCGGGCAATGGCAGAACGCCCCAACTTCGTGCTGAATGTCGGTGATGTGGTCTCGAATGGCCACAAGAAGGAGCAATGGATCGCCGAGTATCTGGCCCCGGCCGCTGAGTTGATGAAGCGTGTGCCTACCTATGTATCCATCGGCAATCATGAGCGGAATGCACCGTGGTACTATCGCTACTCATCCTACCCGAGCCCGGAGAACTACTACTCTTTTGATTACGGAAACGCCCACTTCACTATCATCGACAGCAATGCGGATCTATCCCCCGGATCGAAACAGCGTGAATGGCTGGAGAAGGACCTCGCGTCCTCCAATGCCAAATGGAAATTCGTTGCACATCACCACCCTCCGTTCAGTTCAGATTCGAATGACTACGGCGATACGCGTTACTCCTCGTCGCGAAAGGGAGACGACCACGTACAAATGATGCCTCCCCTCTACGAGAAGTATGGCGTCGACATCGTGTGGTGCGGGCACATCCATGATTACGAGCGCACATGGCCGCTCCGCGATGGCAAAGTCGATCAAGCCAACGGGGTGATCTACATACAGGCCGGTGGTGGCGGTGCAGAGCTGGAAGAGTTTGCCCCCACGCGAAGCTGGTTTACTGCAAAAGTTCTTCGCAACTGGCAATATTGCCTCGTCACTATTCACGACGGCACCTTCCGCATGATGGCATACGACATGGATGGCAGATTGTACGACTTTCTCGAATTGAAAAAGTAGCCGAACCAAAAGAATCCGCCTGACAAGAAATAGCTTCACCATTTTTTGCAGGCGATTCAAGACCTTCTGCATTCCGGGGAATGTAGCAGAACGGTTTTTCGGGATCACGGTTTCAAGCGAAGATTTTGAATCACGAGCCATTCGTCGCCTTGGCCGGCGATGCAACGGATACGGGCTGCTTAATGAAGCTCAGCAGATAATCCTTGTTCAACCTTCTGCGCTTCCTCTATCCTGCGACTCCATGACTCAACACACCCGGTTTATCGACGATCTGAAGGCTTTCCTTGAATATAAAAAAGAGGAAGGCTTCCAGACGCTGGAGATTTCACCCGAGACCCTTGCACAACTAAAGTCTGTCCCCGCCCCGAAGCCTCTACCTAAGCCTGCTCAACCCGCCGTGCGCCGTGCGCCAGCGGCACCCGTCAACGCCCCGGGAAGCACCGTGCAGATCTCTGGAAAAACGCTTGAAGAAATTGAGGGACAAATTCGCACCTGCAGCGCCTGCCCGCTGCACGCTTCGCGCATAAACACCGTGCCGGGCGAAGGAAACCCCAACCGACCGGATATCCTCTTTATCGGAGAAGATCCTGGAGCCGATGAAGATGCCCAGGGCCGTCCCTTTGTCGGCGAGGCAGGTCAACTGCTCGATAAAATGATCCTCGCCATGGGTTACCGGCGCGAAGAGCTCTTCATTGCCAATATGGTCAAATGCCGCCCGCCGGACAACCGCGTTCCCCTGCCGGAAGAGATAACCGCCTGCATCCCCTACCTCAAAGCGCAGATCGCACTCATCCGGCCCAAACTCATCGTCACGCTCGGCAAAACCGCCGCAGAAGGACTGCTCAATGAAAAAGTGGCCATCACCCAGGCGCGCGGAATATGGAAAACCTACGAAGGGATCGACCTGATGCCCACCTTCCATCCTGCGTACCTCCTGCGCCTGCCCAATAAAAAGAGGGAAGTCTGGGCCGACCTCAAGGCGGTGCTCGCCAAACTCGGCAAAGAACCGCCCGCGAAAAAAGAGGAGCCGCAGCAGGGTTGAGAGAGTGAAAAGCTCAGGCTGGATCCATTGCTGACCCCAACGTCCGCCCCTTTAAATCCGTGGATTTTAAAAAAGGATCAGCCCTTTTTGGCGTGGTCGGCTTCGGTGATTTTCGCGACCAACTCATCGGTCAGCTTGGGATCTTCAAGGAGCACTTTGCGCGCACCTTCGCGGCCCTGTCCAAGTTGCTGCCCATCGTACGAAAGCCAGGATCCCCGCTTTTCGATCAAGCCCGCCTCAATGCCCGCATCCACAATGGATCCGGTCCAGGAAATCCCTTCGGCATAAAGAATATCGAATTCAGCAATCCGGAACGGCGCGGCCACCTTGTTTTTTACCACCTTGACCTTGGTGCGATTTCCGAACACATTGCCCGCCGTGTCTTTGAGCTGCCCAATGCGGCGAATATCCAGCCGAACCGAAGAGTAGAATTTCAATGCGCGGCCGCCGGGGGTCGTTTCGGGGCTGCCAAACATTACGCCGATCTTTTCGCGAATCTGATTCGTGAAAATAACACAACAGTTGGTGCGGTGGATCGCGGACGTGAGTTTCCGCAAAGCCTGACTCATCAGACGGGCCTGCAAACCGACATGGGACTGACCCATTTCGCCTTCGAGCTCGGCACGCGGCGCAAGCGCAGCGACAGAGTCAACAACCACAATATCAATCGCCCCGCTCTGGATTAGTGTTTCGCAGATGTTGAGGGCTTCCTCACCGGAGTCAGGCTGAGAGACAAGCAGGTTGTCAATATCCACCCCGATCTTCTTGGCGTAGGCCGGATCGAGCGCGTGCTCCGTATCGATAAACGCCGCCGTGCCGCCCGATTTCTGAACATTCGCGATAATGTGAGAGCAGAGCGTGGTTTTGCCGGATGATTCCGGGCCGTAGATCTCAACCACACGGCCACGGGGGATGCCGCCGATACCGAGGGCAAGATCGAGTGTCAATGCACCCGTGGGAATATGAGCAATGGTTTTCGGGATGTCCTGATCGCCCAGCCGGACAATCGCTCCGTCTCCGTATTGCTGTTTAATCTGTGCGAGAACCGTCTCTAGACTGACGGCACCTGTCTTTTTTTCTTTTTTAGCGGCCATGAAAATGAAGATACAAGGCCGGTCGCCAATTGTCGATTTATAGTTCTTCTAATTCGGCCCAACGCTCGAAAGCGGCCTCCAGTTCGTGCGGAACGGCCTCTGCCCGATCAGTGACGGTCTTGATCTCTTCGGACGGACGACGGTAAAATCCGGGGTCGTTGAGTGTGGAATGAAGCTCTTCGAGCTCGGCGTCGAGCTGTTCGATTTTCTTCGGAAGCTCTTTGAGTTCCTGCCGCTCTTTATTCGACAACTTGCGGGTCCGCGCCTTCTCAACTTTCTGTCCTCCGTCTTCTGTCCTCTGTCCTCCGTCTTCTGTCCTCTGTCCTCCGACCTCCTGTGGCTCGGCGTAGCCTTTGGCGAAGACGGCTGCCCTCTGAGAAACCCAGTCGTCGTAGCCGCCTGCGTATTCACGGACACATCCCTCTTCGAATACAAGGGTCGAGGTGACGACGTTGTTGAGGAAGGCGCGGTCGTGGCTGACAAGCAGGACGGTGCCCTGATAGTCGGCCAGCAGCTCTTCGAGCAGGTCGAGGGTTTCCACATCGAGATCGTTGGTCGGCTCGTCGAGCACCAGCACATTGGAAGGCTTCGCAAAAAGCTTGGCCAGCATGAGCCGATTGCGTTCGCCGCCGGAGAGCGAGCCGGCCGGCTGTTCGGCATCGGCCGGCGAAAAGAGAAAGTTGCGCAGGTAGCCAAGCACATGAAGCTTCTGGCCGTTGAGCCAGACATAGTCGTTGTCACCGCAGAGGTTTTGTTTCACCGTTTTGGCTTCATCCAGCCGGATGCGATGCTGATCAAAATAGGAAACCTCCAGCTTGGTGCCGTGTCGCACCTCCCCGCGCAATGGCTCCAGCTCCCCGAGCAATGTGTTGAGCAGCGTTGATTTTCCGCAGCCGTTCGGCCCGATCACCCCGATGCGGTCCCCCCGCAAAACGTCGGTTGAAAACTCAGGAATAATCTCTTCGCCGTCGTAGCCGCAGACCATCTTTTTTGCTGTGATCACCTTGCGGCCGGAGGTTCCGGCTTCCTGCAACTGCATTTTGACGGTTCCGGCCCGCTCGCGGCGCTGCGCGCGCTCACCGCGCATTTTTTCGAGTTCACGCACCCGACCCTCGTTGCGGGTACGGCGTGCTTTGATTCCTTTGCGAATCCAAACTTCCTCCTGCGCAAGTTTCCGGTCGAACTCCGCACGCTGCCCTTCTTCGGCATCCAGCAGGGTCTGCCGGCGCTTGAGATAGGTTTTATAATCGCACTCCCAGCTCGTCATGCGTCCGCGGTCGAGATCGATAATGCGGGTGGCCAGCTTCTGGAGAAAGACACGATCATGCGTAACAAACAGAACGGTTCCGCGCCAGCGAAGCAGAAAGCTTTCCAGCCACTGGATGGATTCGATATCGAGATGATTGGTCGGTTCGTCAAGGATCAGCACTTCGGGCTCGTTGACAAGCACCTTGGCCATCAGCGCGCGGCGGCGCATCCCGCCGGACAGATCGGAGAACGGCTGTTGCGGGTCGAGGTTCATCAGCGAGATCACCTTTTCGACCGGATGATCCAGCGCATGCTCATGATTCCAATCTTTGGAAACGAGATCAAATACCGTGCCGGTGATGTCCTGCGGAACCTTCTGCGTCAGGCGCGCGACCTTGACGCCGCTCTGTCGAATGATGGTTCCGTCGTCCGGCTCCAGATCGCCGCAAATAATTTTAAGCAGCGTGGATTTCCCTTCGCCGTTTCGTCCCAACAGACAGATCCGCTCGCCCGGTTCAATCAATAGATTCACGCCGTCGAGCACGGTCGGCCCGCCGAACGCAATCTGAATATTCTGTAAGCTAAGCAGCGCCATGAAGCAGAGAAATGTATCCGGTTTTCCTCCGGAAACAAGCCAAACCGAACTCCAGCGAGTCTCTCATCTACTCACGATCGTGAGTAGATACGTGACTGGAGGATGCTATTCTGATACGATCCCGTTATGAAATGGAAACCCTTTCACCACCCGGATATTTCTCTGCCGGTCATCCGGCGCAAAATCAGCGAAGAATTAATAACCCTTCTGGCGGGAACATCCGAGTTGGTTTTGTCGAGAGGTCTCAGCAGTATCTACGGAGGATGTTACCCCAACACCCACGCGTTTCATTCCTCGGTATCCCGATTGCGTAAAAAGGGACTCATCACATCATCGCAGACGGATGGATCGCTTCCGTCTCTCAAGCTGACTCATGAAGCGATTGCAAAACTTCCTCCGTATCACAACCCGTACAAGTTCTGGAATAAACGTTGGAACAAATGGTGGTACATATTGATGTTCGATGTGCCGGAAAAGGATCGGTCTTATCGTGATACGCTGCGTGCTTTCTTGAAGCAACGACAGTTCGGCTGTTTGCAGAGAAGCGTCTGGGTTACCCCAACGGATGTTCGCGCAGACTATGACGATCTGAACAAAGCCGCCGCCGTTGACAGCGTCGCTTTTCTTTTCGAGGCGAAAACCGTACTGGGATTCGGCAACCAATCGGTAGTCATAGATGCCTGGAACTTCACAAAAATCAACCAAATCCAAGAGCTCTATATCCGGTTTGTCAGTGAGAACCTGACACAACTTCAAAAAGAGCCGGTGTCAGAAAATGAAATACTGCAGTTATTGCGAATGGACAACCTGGCCTATGCGCAGGCCATGTCCATCGACCCCCTCCTTCCAAAGGAGTTACACCCTGTAAACTATGCGGGACTGCAGGTCGCCAGTCTGCACCGCGAACTTTCCTGTCAAGCCATAGAAAAAATCTAAACCCCAGTCTCTCATCGGCTCACGATCGTGAGCAGATGAGAGACTCAAAAACTATTGCGGAAACTTTTTGAACTATTGGGCCCCGAAATCAATCTCTCCATCCTCCCCGAACGGAGTCGGGGCCGGTACCACCAGTCCATTGAGTCTGGAATCCTTTGACTTCATGGCGAATATGCTAAACTGCTCTTCCCGATGATGAAATCCGAAACCACAAACAACTGCCCGCTCTGTGAGCACCCGGCGAACACCTTCCTGCGGGATCGCACGCGCGAATACCTGCGTTGTCCGGCTTGCGACCTGATCTTTGTTCCGGAAACCCATCACCTGCCCCTTAAAGAGGAAAGGGCGCGCTACGACCTTCATCAGAACGATCCGGATGATCCCCGCTACCGGAAGTTTTTAAACCGGCTTTTCCAACCATTGGAAAAAAAGCTGTCTCCCGGCGCGCGCGGGCTCGATTTCGGCTGCGGCCCCGGCCCGACGCTGTCGGTGATGTTCGAGGAGGCGGGATATCCCTGCGCCGTCTACGACCTGCATTACGCGGACCATCCCGAGGCACTGACAGAGCAGTACGACTTTCTCGCCTGCTCGGAAACGATGGAGCACTTCTACCGCCCGCGCGAGGAATTTGAACGGTTCCTGACGCTGGTGAAGCCTGGCGGCTGGATCGGCATTATGACCCAGCTGCACGATCAAGCACCCGTCCCCTTTGACCGCTGGCACTACAAGGATGATGAAACCCACGTCTGTTTTTTCTCGAAAAAGAGTTTTCAGACTCTGGAAAAGATCTATGGCTTGCGCCTTGAATTCCATTCCGACAGCGTCGTTCTTTTTCAATGCTTGGAACGTTGAGTCGTCTTTTCTTCCTGCTTCCTGAAAAACATTTCCAGGATCTTGGCAATAAAAACTCCGGCCCAGCGTTATCTACCCATTCGATGGATCATCTAGAACAACGTAACCCAAGAAAGGATCCCATCATGAAAAATCGTCTATACCGCACTACACTTATTCTACTGGCAGGGAGTGCACTCTGCGCCGCCGCCTCATCTCAACCGCCACAGAAGACCGGCAAGGCCGGTGTTCGTCAGGCGAGACGGGAAGAAATGGTGAAGAAATTCGACAAAGACGGAAATGGGGAACTGTCGAAGAAGGAACGGAAAACCATGCAGGCCGCGATGGAAAAGATCCATAAAAAGAAAAAAAGAAGCGGCCCGCGCGGACGAAAGACGATGCGGGAGAAGTTCGATACAGATAACGACGGCAAGCTCTCCAAAAAAGAGAAGAACGCCCTGCGCGCCGCAGCCCAAAAGAGGCATGGAAAAAAGCATGCCAAAGGCAACGAGAACCCCCAAGGCAACCCAAGCGGACAACGGGCTGAAATGCTGAAGAAATTCGATGCGGATGGCGATGGAAAACTCTCTACAACAGAGCGGGAAGCCCTGAAAGCGAAGCGACTTGAACAATTTGACACCGATGGCGACGGCAAGATTTCCAAAGAGGAACGTCGGACCGGTGCAAGAAACCAAGGTCAGCGCCCCCAAAAGAAATAAACTTTTCAAGCCGCTGAAAAGAAGAAAGCCCGTTTAAACCAACGGGCTTTCTTCACGTTCCGGAACTCCGGCGCTATTTTTTGGCTTTTTTGGGGATGACCATCATGAAGATGTTGCGGCCCTGCAGGCGCGGAGCCTGCTCAACGGTCGCCACGTCGGCGATATCGGCGGTGACACGCTTCATCAGCTCGAACCCGAGTTCGCGGTGAGCGTTTTCGCGCCCGCGGAACATGAGGGAAAACTTGACACGATTGCCCTGCGCCAGAAAATCGAAGGCGTGGCGCATTTTGGTGTCGTAGTCATGATCGCCCACGTTCACGTGGAACTTCACCTCTTTGAGTTTTACGACGACCTGACGTTTCTTCTGCTCTTTTTTCTTTTTATCCTGCTCATACTTGAACCGACCGTGGTCCATGATGCGGCAGACAGGGGGCTTGGCCGTGGCATTGATTTCGACGAGGTCGAGTCCCGTCTCATGCGCACGCACCAGCGCATCGCGTGTTCGGATCACCCCCATCTGCTCTCCGTCTTCGTCGATACAACGAATTTCCGGAACGCGGATCATATTGTTCATTCTCGGGCCCATCTGACGTTGCGGACGGCCTCTTCCTTTATAATGCGGATTAGCGATAACTTCCCCCTGGGTTTTTTCTGATCAATTACGCCTTAGTGTGCACAGCGTTTTTTAGTTTTTCAACAAAATCAGCACGCGTCATGACGTCCTGCGTACCGGTACGGTCGCGTACAGCAACCGTTTCACTTTCGATTTCCTTGGCTCCGAGGATGAGCATGTACGGAACTTTGTCCATTTGCGCCGTACGGATTTTTGCGCCGATCTTACCGGCTTTCAGGTCAACGGTAACGCGAAGGTCTTCTTTACGAAGCTCCTCGGCCAGCTCCTCGGCATCCGTCAGCTGATCTTCACTGAGCGGAAGGACTCGCACCTGCTCGGGTGCGAGCCAAAGCGGGAAGGCTCCGTTGTAGTGCTCGACGAGAATGCCGAAGAATCGCTCGATGCTTCCGAGGAGCGCGCGATGCACCATGTACGGACGGTGTTTCTCGCCGTCTTTGCCGACATAGC
>JAUXCB010000060.1 GCA_030619095.1 Verrucomicrobiota bacterium
TATAGAGAAAAACATCCGAAAATTGATTGACCATGGTGGGTGAAAGTGACACAAAAGGGGGCACAAAAGAGCGAGGTGGGGCAATGAACACATCAAAATTAAAAATTGAAGAGCTATTTGTTGGCTCATTCCACCATTCACTTGATCCAAAGCGCCGTCTGATTGTTCCTTCTATGTGGCGTGCATTGTTGGGAGATCCTGCGCGCCTGTACATTTTTCCACATCCCGACCGGAAGTGCCTCTATCTCTATACACTTTCGGAAATGAACCGCCGGTTGGCACAGTTGCGCGAGGCGGGTTCTGTGGATGAAGTCGACGAGCAGGCGGTCCGCGCCATGACGGCTTCGGCGGATGCGCTGCTGACGGATGCTCAGGGCCGTGTGCGCATTAAAGACGAGCTTCTCGCGCATGCGGAGGTGAAATCTAAGGTTGTTTTGGTTGGAACGTTGACGCGGATTGAGCTCTGGAGCGAGGAACAATTCGATATGGCGCTGCCCACGGTTTCGCCGCTCGCTGAAACCGCATTTTATGGAGGGTATTAATCTAATCCAATGTGACGATCGTCAGTTTGAATTAGATCGGAGGACGTTATGAGTATGACAGGCATTGCAAAATATATGCACCTTTCGCAGGCCATTGATCTGAAGACGGATAAAGAGCGGTCTCTGCGGCTTCCCAAGGGGCCGGTCTCCCGCACCGTGCTGATGAGTGAGAAACAGACCGCAACATTTTCTGCGGCTTGCTCGCGTCGGATCCTGCGCTCGGCGATGACGATTTAGGAGAAAATATGCATGTCCCGGTACTGTTGAACGAGATGTTGAACCTGCTGGTGACCAATCCGGCAGGGATCTATATCGACGGCACGCTCGGACGAGGCGGACATGCAACTGAAATTTTAAAAATGCTTTCACCGGAGGGCCGGCTGATTGGGCTGGATCGCGATATAGAGGCCATCAGGCAGACCGAAGAGACGTTGAAAGAGTTTGGGGAACAGGCCATACAGATCCATGGAAATTTTGCGGATATGAAAACGCTTTGCAAAACAGTCGGCGTGAGCGAGGTGGACGGAATTCTCCTAGACCTCGGTGTCAGTTCACCGCAGCTCGATGTGGCAGAGCGCGGATTCAGCTTCGGCAAGGATGGCCCGCTCGATATGCGGATGGATCAGAGCCAAGGCCGTTCCGCCGCCGACTGGGTGAATGAAGAGGAGGAAGAAGCGCTGGCGAATGTGATTTATCAGTTGGGTGAAGAACGCGACTCCCGTCGGATTGCGCGGGCGATTGTGCAGGCCAGAGAAGGCCGGCGGATCGAAAGAACGCTGGATCTGGCTACAATCGTTGGACGGGCCAAGGGCGGGCGTCGCGGCCCCGCACATCCGGCAACGAAGACCTTTCAGGCACTTCGGATGGCAGTGAATGCGGAGCTCGAAAGCCTTGAGGCCGGGCTTGAGGCCGGCCTTTCAATGCTTCGCGAGGGCGGGCGGATGGCGGTGATCACATTTCACAGCCTTGAAGACCGGGCCGTGAAGCAGTGCTTTAAGCGCCATGTCGTCAAGCGTGTGTCGCTCCAGCAGGGTGGCGAAGAATTGAATTTTGATGAGCCGTCGGTGCAGCAGGTCAACAGGAAACCCCTGAGAGCTGCCCGGCAGGAATTGGCAAATAACCCGCGCGCGCGTTCAGCGAAGCTGCGTGTAGTGGAAAGGAAGATGGCGGCATGAAAAAGAAACAGAGAAAAAGAAGTCGTAAGGCGGAGGTTCGAATTCCGTTTCCTCGGTTGCTGGCCAACGTACTGGTATTTGTTGCCGTTTTCGGACTCAGCTATGTATGGCTTTGCGCCCGCTGCGATATGCTGGGGCGGGAAATCAAGTGTTTGGAGGCTGACCAGCAGGCGGCTCGGATTCGATTGTTCAACGAGGAGGATCGCTGGTCGAATCTGAAGACCCCGAGCAACATTCAGCGGGCGTTGGAACGCCATAAGCTGGCGATGTCTTTCCCCGGATCCCGGCGAATTATCCGGGTGTGTCGCAACGGACTCACCGCCAGATCCGTGGCTCTTGCCGCCATTCAATAGAGTTGTGATGGATCTTTATGAATGAACTATAAGGGACGAACTATACTGACTGCGGTTGTGATGGCTGCCGTCTTTTCGGGGCTGGGTGTTCGCCTGGTTTTTTTGCATTTGAAGCCGAAAAAAAGCACGCTGTCCCGGATCGAAAAAGGTCGTTATCTGAAGGTGAAAACCCGAGGCGCACGCGGACGGATTCTCGATCGAAACGGAAATATTTTTGCGACGGATTTGGCCGCCCGCCACCTGTATGTGGATCAAAAATTTTTGTTTGAGGCTGGCGATATTCACCGAACCTGTGCGGCGGTTTCTAAAACCCTAGGGCTGAGTTGGGAAGAGACGTGGACGCTTCTCGACGGGACAAAACGCTATGTTTCCATTCGAAAATATGTGCATGAAAAAAAAATAGAAGCGTTGATGGAAGGAGATCACAAGGGGTTGATATTCGAACGGGCTGCTATGCGCAGTTATCCCAAAGGAGCGTTGAGTGCGCATGTGATTGGGTTCGCCTATAACTCCGGTGTTGGGGGTTCGGGCGTTGAATTAACGATGAATTCTCATCTGCAGGGAAACGCCGGGTTACGGATTGGTAAAAAAGATAGCCGAGGGCGCGAGCTGTATAATTACCGAACGGTCGACATCGAGCCGGAGTCCGGAGCCGATGTCTATCTGACCATCGACCAGATGGTGCAGTATTTCACAGAAAAGGCACTGGACGAACTGGTGGAGAACTATCAGCCCGAAGGAGCCTGGGCTATTGTGCAGGATGTGCGCACCGGAGAAATTCTGGCCATGGCCTCTTGGCCGACCTATAATCCAAGCCGGTTTGGGAGGACGTTGGAGGAGTGGATGCGCAACCGCACCATTCACTATACCTATGAGCCGGGCTCGACCATGAAGGCGATGATTATCGCCGCCGCGTTGGATCGCGGAGCCATCGGTCCGCAGGATGTTTTTGACTGCGAAAACGGGCGATGGGTTTATGGCGGGAAGGCGCTCCACGACTCTCATGGAGAGGGACTGCTCACGGTGGCCGACATTCTAAAAAAATCCAGTAATATCGGTGCAGCCAAAATCGCTCTGAGAATGGGTGATGAAAAGGTCTATCAATCTCTGCGCGATTTCGGCTTTGGCAGTCGAACCGGAGTCAACCTTCCCGGAGAGGAGGGGGGGATCCTGTGGTCCCCGAAGCGTTGGTCGAAAATAAGCATTACCCGTCTCGCGATGGGCCATGAAATCAACGTGACCTCCCTGCAGATGCTTTCCGCACTGAGTGCCATTGCCAATGACGGCGTTCGGATGCGTCCGCTCATGATCCGCCGGGTGGTGGATTCCTCAGGCGACACCGTTCTGGAGTCGTTTCCCGAAGAAACCGGGCGGCCGATTCGTCCAGAGACCGCCCGCGTGATGCGCCGGTTGCTCGCACGTGTCACCCAGCCCGGCGGCACCGGTACCAAGGCGGCGGTGCGCGGGTATCTGGTGGCGGGGAAAACCGGTACCGCCCAGAAAGTGAACTTGGAGGAGGGCGGTTATTTCCGCAACAAATACATCGCCTCCTTTGCCGGGTTCCTGCCCGTCGAAAACCCGGCCATCAGCATTATGGTCGTCGCCGACAATCCGCAGGGTGCCCACTATGGCGGAACCGTCTGCGCACCGGCCTTTCGTTCCATCGCAGATCAAACCGTCCGCTATCTGCGCATTTCACCCGAGGGGCTACCCACGGAATATGTAAGCGATCTTGAAACGGATCCCTTCAAAAAATAGACGATACGGTAACACGATGCAGAATGATAAAAACAGAATGATGCTGGAAGAGCTGATCTTCGGCCTGAGTGTGGTTCAAAAGGCTGGAGACCATGTGTGCGAGATCCGCTCCATCGAATATGACTCGCGGAGGGTCACACCCGGGGCGCTGTTTGTGGCTCTGCCTGGCGAACAGGTGGACGGGGCCGTATACATTGAGGAGGCGGTGCGGCGCGGTGCGGTGGCTGTGGTCACTCAGACTCCTTGTGCTCTGGGCGGCAGCTTCCCCTGCATCCAGGTGGCCAATGCCCGTCTGGCACTCGCACGGCTCGCGTGCACACTGTATGGCCATCCGGCTAAAAAACTCTACCCGTTGGCTATTACGGGAACGAACGGTAAAACCACCGTCAGCTTTATGTTGCGCGAAATCCTGCGGGCCGCCGGCCACACGCCCGGTCTGCTGGGTACGGTGCGCTACGAAATCGGTGGCCGCGTCCTGCCTGCCGCCCGGACGACCCCGGAGGCTCCGGATATTCAGAGGATGCTCGCGCAGATGACGCGTTCCGGTTGTGACCGTGTCGTCATGGAAGTTTCCTCCCATGCGCTGGATCAGTATCGTGTCGATGGCATCGATTTCGACACCGCCATTTTCACCAACCTCACGCAGGATCATCTCGACTACCACGGAACTCTAGAAGACTATTTCGAAGTTAAATCCCGCCTTTTTTCACAGGTGAACCGCTGCGCGGTCATCAACAGCGATGACCCGTGGGGCCAGCGGCTCCTTTCGGAAAACCGCAACGCGGTTGAGACGGTCTCTTTTGGGTTTGAGGAGGGTGCTCAGGTGCGCGGAATGAACGCGAAGATCGATGCGGACGGATCGCGAATGCAGGTGAAAAGTCCGTGGGGCGATGTGGATATTTCGCTGCAACTGATCGGTCGGTTCAACCTTTCCAATGCGCTCGCCGCCTTTGCCGCCGCCGCCTCACTCGGTATTCCACTGGATAGTATTGCCCGCGCGTTGAGCGAAATGGAACATGTTCCCGGGCGCCTAGAGAGGATTCCTGGGCGGAGAGGTAAGCGTGTGTTTGTGGACTATGCCCATACCGACGATGCACTTCGCAACGTTCTCGAAGCCCTGCGTGAGATCATGCCGGGCCGACTCGTTGTCGTTTTCGGTTGCGGCGGAAATCGCGACCGGGGCAAGCGGCGTCTTATGGGGGAGGTCGCCGCACGCCTGGCCGACTACTCCATCATCACCAACGACAACCCCCGCACTGAAATTCCCGAGAAAATCGCCGCCGACATTTCCGGCGGGTTCGATTCCGACCGGAAATATGAAATTCTACTGGATCGCCGTGCTGCCATCGCGCGCGGTATTGAACTGATTGGCAAACAGGACGTGCTGCTCGTTGCGGGCAAAGGGCATGAAACAACTCAGGAGTTTAACGGAACCATCGTTCCCTTCGACGACCGCGAAACCGTTCGGGAGGCTCTCTAGCGGGAAATCATTGCCGCAAAAGAACGCAGAGAACGCAAAAAGGGAGAGGTAATGAAAGATAGTTTGGCTTTATGTGATGTCGTTCGGGAGATAGCTTGTTCAAATAGAAACTAACCAGAAGCGATTTTTGCCCACGAATCTGCACGAATTTTCACTAATTGGAATTTTCTCATTCGTGTACATTCGAGTGATTTGCGGGCAATTCTTTGGTTGAAACGGCTTTGCGACCCCTGCGTTCTTTCGCGGCTAAATACTGGATATTATTCGTGTATACATTCTCTGAAATATCAAAATGGACGTCCAAACCTTGGAAATTTATGCCGCCGCAGGCGGTAAATGCTGATGCAGATTTTCCAATCCTTGGAATTTCGCACGACACGCGGACTCTAAAGTCCGGAGATGTCTATATCGCCATCAAGGGGGAGCACTTTGACGGGCATGATTTTGTTGAGCAGGCGGTTGAGAAGGGCGCAGCGGGTCTGATTGTTGAGCGGGAGTGTCCACGCATTGAAACGCCGCAGTTGATTGTTCCCGATACGATGGATGCACTCTGGAAACTGGCTGTGGGTGTGCGCCAGGAATGGACAGGCACCGTCATCGGAATCACCGGGAGTGTCGGAAAAACCACGGTCAAAGAGTTGATCGCCTCCGTGCTGGCGCAAACGGGCACCGTGGCGAAGACCCCCGGAAACTGGAACAACGAGATCGGTCTGCCGCTCAGCATGTTGGCCGCCGATCGCACAGCGGATTTTTTTGTGTTTGAGTTGGGGATGAATCATCCCGGAGAAATTGAGCGGCTTTCTGCTCTTCTGCTGCCTGACTGGGCGCTGATTACAAACATCGGGAAAGCCCATACGGAGTTTTTTGAGAATCTCGGCGAAATAGCCGATGAAAAAGCCTCTATTCTTTGCCATGCAGGCCAGGCAGTTCTAGACGGTGATTCGCAATGGTTCGAGCGGATAAAGTCCGGGTTCGGCGGGCCGGTTGTCACACTCACAGGAAAATCATTTATCGCCCCGCAACCCGGCGCGCATATGGTTCAAAACACACGCTTTGCGGCAACCCTTGGATTGGAACTGGGGGTTTCCTTCGATGAGGTTCAAAACGGGCTGGATCTATTCACCCCCGCGCCCATGCGCTGGGAAGAGAGTGAGCAGGGTGGCGTTGTTTTTATTAATGATGCATATAACGCCAACCCGCTTTCGATGCGCGCGGCTCTATCCACCTTTGCGGAGCTTCCGTGCGAAGGTCGCAGGTTTCTGGTGCTCGGCGGTATGCGCGAGCTCGGCGCGCAGAGTGAGCAGGAGCACCGCGCGCTGGGTGAATTCGTGGATTCTCTGCAGGTTCACAGGGTCATTACGGTCGGCGAGCTCGGCACTCAATTGATTTGCGAGAGTCTCTCCGGAATAGAAAAACCAACCGTTGTCGAAGTTTTGCGTGAAGAATTGAAAGCAGGTGATAAGGTGCTTCTCAAGGCCTCGCGCGGCGAGCATCTCGAAACCATTCTCGAAGAGCTGAAAACAGGAGCGGACTAATTTATGTTATATTGGCTACATGAACTGAGCGATCTCTTGTCGCCCCTGCGGATTTTTCGCTACATCACCTTTCGCACCGTCATGGCGGCCGGAACCGCCTTCGTCTTAAGTCTGATCATCGGCCCCTGGCTGATTAGAAAACTCCTTGCCATCCATTTTGGGGAGCAGTGCGAGGACAAGCGTGTTGCGCGGCTTGACCGCTCTTCCAAAGTTGGAACCCCCACGATGGGCGGGCTGATGATTCTCTTCACAGCAACGGTAGCCAGCGTTGTCTGGGCCGTGCCGGGCAATTTCTATGTCCTATGCGCAGTCACCACATTTCTCTTCATGGGTCTGCTCGGATTCATCGATGACTATCTGAAAGTTAAACGGGAGAAAGGGCTTTCGCCGCGCGTCAAACTGCTGGGGCAGGGGCTGTGGACAGCACTGCTTTTCTTTGCGCTCTGCTCCAATGAAGAAACCTGCCTTCGCACGCAACAGCTGATGGTTCCGTTTTTTAAAGATCCAGTGATTGCATCCATGGGGATTTTCGGCACGCTGGGCTTCCTCTTTCTCGTTCTGGTGGGATCCTCCAACGCCGTTAATCTCACCGATGGGCTCGACGGGCTGGCCATTGGTTGTTCGAACTCGGCGGTGGCCGCCTATTTAGCGATGGCGTACGTGGCGGGACACTATGTTTTTGCTGACTATCTTCAGGTTCCCTTTGTGAAGGGTGGGGGGGAGTTGGCTGTCTTTTGCGGTGCGCTGCTCGGCGCGGGACTCGGTTTTCTGTGGTTTAACTGCCATCCAGCCAGAGTGTTTATGGGCGATACCGGAAGCCTGGCCATCGGCGGCGGCATTGCCGCCGTCGCTATTCTGATCAAGCAGGGGCTGGTGCTCATCATTGTAGGCGGAGTATTTGTTGTGGAGGCCGCCAGCGTTCTTTTGCAAACAACCTGGTATAAATTCACCCGCAAGCGCTACGGCGAGGGTCGTCGCATCTTCCGCTGTGCGCCGCTTCATCACCATTTTGAATATCTGGCGGAAGAGCGGGGCACATCGGTGGATGCTTACGAAAACCGCATCACGATTCGTTTCTGGATTTTTGGAATCATCTTCGCCCTCATCGGCCTCGCCAGCCTGAAGATCCGCTAAGGCATTTGCTTCACTGAAAGAAAGGAGAAGGGGGGGGGCTTTAATAAAACAGGGCTGGACGGTTTCGGTGCAGGTGGTAGATTTTACTTGTCAACGGGGACAACGGGGGCAACGGGGTCAGTCCGGGAATTTAGGAATTGACCCGCCGGGCCGGA
>JAUXCB010000014.1 GCA_030619095.1 Verrucomicrobiota bacterium
AGCGGGTCCAGAACGGTAGGGATTGTTTTGCGACTCCGGAACATCACGAGTTCAAAGAGATGCTGTGGTGCGATGCAATCGCTCAGGGCTTTGTGGTTCCGGGGGGGGCGATGATCCGGTAGATCTCTTTGGGCACAACGAGTAGCCGCCACTGCGGGTCTTGCAGGGTACCTTCCAGGGAGATGTCGAGCAGGTTGAACAAGGGACTGGCTCCTTTTTTCAGTACTTCAGCACCCCATAGGTGAAGCTGATACCATTCTTTTTCTTTTCGGGTCTGGCGCAGCGGTTCGGCCCGAAGGCGGACATTGAAACCATCTTTTGGGGAGTAGCTTCCTTTTGCCTTTGCACTGAGCAGGGTTCCCCCCAGCTGGATGTTGTCGCTGCGCAGTTTGCCGCCGCCCAGCTCATACTCTGCGAAGAAGGTGCTGATGGAAAAAAGTTTGAAGCCGGGGAAGGAGTGTTGAATGATGCGGGATAATCCCCTGAGAACCGGAAGGTTGGCCAGATGCCCTTTTTTGACATTCACCTGCCCCCGTCCCTTTGCCGTTGCCCAGAAGCCGATCCGCCCGTCCGCGGTGAGGTCAAGGGTGCCGGAGAGAATTCCTCGTGTCCGTGTGTGGTCGTTCGTGCCGGCATGCTGGAGTATGGAGGCGAGGTTGATCTGCCGGGCGCTGGCTTGAATGCGGTAGGGTGCTGATTTGTCGTGCGGTGCCAGGTCGAATGCGGCGGAGCCTTCCGCTTGTCCCCCGTGGAGATCGATCAGGGTGTTGGTGAATAGGAGCTGTGAGCCGAGCCCTTCGATCCGGGAGTTAAACCGGTCCATTTGGACGAGATCGGTTGAGACCTTCTCCGCCAAAAGGGTGCCGCGGAAGGCGTTGTTGGTTCCCGCTCCGAAATCCACCTGTCCTTCGCCCTGTGCGGTCACCGGCCCGGCAAAGACGAGGTGCTCAAGGGGGGTTGGATGCTCCGGTGCGATGATCCTGGCGATCGAACGTGGATCAAAGCCGGTTGTGACATCGAAGCGGGCCGTTTTGTTTGCAAAGTCGATCTGCACTTCACCGTCGAATTCTTTCTCTTCGTGCGTGGCGTGCAACGGGTCGAGGGTGAGCTGCCTCTTGTTCCATGCCAGGGTGGTCTGGAGATTTTCAAACGGCACGTCCACACAGAAAAAATCTTCGCCGGAGATCGACCCTTCCATTTTGAGGGAGCCTTTGGTGCCGTTGTGCGACAGCTCGATCTGCATGGCCGGCGGGTTGTTGGGAAAGCGGAAGCGGTCGATGAATTTTTTGAGGCCGCCGCCGGTCAGTGTACCGATGGGGCCGGGCTGTATCGTTCCGCGCAGGACGGCGCTCCACGCGAGCGAGGCGAGGTCGATATCAAACGTCCCCTCCATCGGTCCGCCGTTGGCCAGCGCTTTGGCTTCGACGACACTCAGCCGCTTTCCGTCACGGGTAATCTTGAATTGGAAGGGGTCGAGGGTCAGATCCTTGCGGGTCATCGGTGCGTTGCTCACATGGGCGCGGACATGGTCGAGAAGCTGTTTCGGCGGCGCCGGACCGAACGAGGCCTCCACGTCGAAGGGGCCGAGGGGGCGGATTTCCAGCCGATCGAAATTGTTCCGCGCGCGAGGCGGAAAGAGGGCGAGCAGGTCGTCCGCGTGGAGCGAGTTTTTCAGGTTGAGCTCGGCGAGACGGCTGTTGAGATCAAACGATCCGCGGGCCGTCAGGCAATGATCGGTTCTCTGTGCGATTTGAATGGAGGAGAGGTTGATCTTCCGGTGAATGCGGGAGAGGTTGGCGTCGAGGCGATCATAGGTTCGCCCGTTCCAGAGGAGGCCTTCCGCCAGACAGTTGGCGGCCACTGTGTTTTCTTCCGGCGCGCTGGTGTTGAGATTGAAGAAAAGATCGATTTTGGGTTCGGTTTCAAACTGGAGTTTTGCCAGGAAGTTGGCGATTTGGGCCGCTTGGGATCCGATCTCCGGAAAGGAGACTGCAGGTTTGTCCGCAGAGGGTTTGTCTGCAAAGAGAGCCTGTCCGTTGGCGTGTATGCGTACGCCTCCCCACCTCAGTTCGGCGTCTTTGACCAGAAGCCGGCCCGGCTGGATGTGAAACGATGCGTCGAGCCAATCCATACTTGAAAACGGGTTGCCCGAATTCAGCGTCGCTTCCCAGCAGTTGCCCAGAGAAACCTCGCTTTTCTTTGCGTACAGGGAGACATGCCATCCGCCTTTGGACGGGGCGGCCCAGTTGTCAGGCCAGAGGAATACATAGAGACTTTTCGTCCTGAGCAGCGGCTTGATATCATCCGGCGACGGGCTGTAGAACCGGACATTTTCGAGGACCCAGCCGCGACGCAGCGACAGACGGATGGAGTCGATCTGCAATGGAATACCGGCCTCCCTTGCCCGGGCGGTGATCTGCTGGGTTAGATGGTTGGGAAGCCCCAGCGTGACCAGATGAAAAAGGGCGAGCAGACAAAGGAGAGCCACTGTGAACCCGACTAAACGCAACAAGTGCAGGGCTGTTTTTAGTGAACGGACAAAGGGGGTGTCAGGGCCGTTCGAGCTCTTCGGTTTGTTTTTCAAGAGGCGTTGTCACTTTTCGGGTGAGGGTTTGAACGGTTTTTTCAGGTAGTATGAAAACAATATTTTGACCCTGCAACATGGCAAAACGGCCTCCCTCCGCCGTGCCGCCGAGGAGAATGACCCGCCCGAGGGTGTTGCTGCTGTTATGGGTGACCATGAGGCGGAACGAGGGGGTGCTCAGTCCGTAGGGATCGAGAGAATCGGGATTGAATGCGATATAATCTGTCGTGTGAAGATCCGCCAGCGCAGTGAGTAACTCGGAGACGGCCCCCGCTTCTGTCTGTTGAGTCCGGTCCGCAGGCTTGAATCTGTTTTCTACACGTTGCACACAGAGATTGCTCCCCTCTGTCTGTTGGGTGATTTTTTCAATCTGTATGGGATTGATTTGAAGCAGCGTGCGGCTGCGGAAGAAGAGAGGGTCGGAAAATCCCTCATCAACGATGTGAGGGAGTGTGGCGTAGAATGAGGTTTCTTCATCGCGCTGAACGAGCCGGAGTCCGTTGGCGTTTATGCTGCTGATTCGGAGAGTATGAGGTCGGTTGTTTTCTGTGAAGCGGATGGTCCACGGGGCATCGGTCATGAGTTGTAATTGGTCGGTCGAAGGATCATCCACAAAATTCAGAACGGTTGCTTCGGCTAACGTCTGGAGAAGCATCTTTACAGGGAAGGGTTCAGTATCCCATCGAGCGGGACGGGTGATCTGCCACGTTTCGTTGCTCTGTATCAGATCAATCTGAGTTTCTCCCCGTATGATTTGGAGCCGGGTGATGTGATCCGCCGGGATCCCGAGGATATTACGGTTTCGCAACTGATCCTTTTTTATTTCGAGGAGTTTGACCCACTCCCCGGGAATGGTGAAGACGGAATCGCGGTCTGCCCATTTTGCATAATAGGTATCCGGCTGGTCCGGGTTCGATTTCCCAATTCGCAGGGTTTGGGTTTGCTCATCCTGAGTGAAGAGCGTTAGTTCGAAGGCGGGCTCTTCGAGACCGTAAACGGTCAGGTCGACTTTCTCATCAATAATGAATTTTCCGATGCGCACTGAATAAATTTTTTCAATCAGGGCATGAACGCTTCGAATATCGGCTCTTCCTTTATGTGGTTGCTGCATGATCCAGCCGTTTTGTTCTGGATGCCGCAGTTGAAGGAAGCCGCCCGGACGGCGCAGGTCAATGCCGCGTACCGCCGTTGCTTTATTGTGGAAAAGCGTATGGTCGCGAATCCATGAGGGATCTTCCGGAATGAGATGGAGAAGGGTGCTGGGTGCGGCAATGATCGTTCCATCGCCTTCCGCCATGACATAGAGCATCTTGCCAAGCGGAGCATCGCGGCCAATCAGCCAAGTGAATGTTCCGTGACTGTTCTGAAAGGTGATTCGTGCGCGCGGCTCGTCAAAGCCGTAGTCGGCGGGGGAGAGACCTCTCTCCCGGACCGTATCGGCACTGAGAAGCTCGCCACGCTCCGCCCGGGTCATGGTGGCTATCATTTTTTCAACCAGCCCGGTATTTACAGGTGCATCGACCGGGCGGGTTAACCGCCAGATTCCGCTGGCTTTTGTGCATTCGAACTCCACGCCGCTGCGTTCCATCTGGATCGAATGGATGCTCTCGGGATAGATGGCAAAAACAGTCCGTATCCGCTGCTGTTTCTGTTGGGATGTTTCGCCTTCGTGCTCGAAAAACCAGATAAAGGCGCCGAGTAGAACGGCACCGATCAACAGCATTCCATTGGTGAGTTTTGGTTTCATGAATCTATTTTCTTCGTCGAATCCATAGTACGATTCCGGGGGCGGCGACCAGCAGGGGAATGCCCAGGACGATGCTCTGGAAAAGCGTCTGGATATCGGTTCGGGTCAACTGAAGGCGGGTGTCGTCAACCGCTTTGGGAGCAATGGCCATCAACTGTTCGCGATCGAGAAGCCAGTTGAGCGAGCTCATGAAAAGGGAGGTGTCGCCACCGGTCAGTCCGCCGTTTGAAACAAAGCCCGAATCTCCGAAAACAATGATGCGTGCAGGCCGGATCTGCATATCCAGCCGTCCAGCACTGGAACCTTTTTCGACCGCGACTGCCAGAGAGATGGGTCCGGGTCGGTCATCGGTATTTGTGTCGAATTTAGCGGGGGACTGTTTTAGGTGGCTTTCGGACCAGCTGTTGTCGGAGGAGAGAGCCAGCAGAGAAACCTTTGGGCGGTCTTCGGCGAGTTGGCGCACCTGCGCGGTATCCGGTTGCACCGAGCGCGGCAGGTGGAAAATTGCGGCGGTGGTGCTCAGTTTTTCGGTGACCGGATGAAGATTGTAGGCAGACACAAACACCTCGCGCCCGGTCAGTGTGCGCGCGGGATCCACCACCACGTCGTTGCGCAGCAAAATGCCCCACTCGCGAAGCAGAGGTTCGAGCCCCGATACTTGTTGGGAATCTGCCAGCACCAGCAACCGTCCGCTGCGATGAAGCCAGGCGTTGATGAGATCCGCTTCTGCCGTTGACATCCGCTGGGAGGCCCCGGCCACGATCAGCACATCGCAGTCGGCTGGAACCTGTTTCTCGCGGCTTAGTTCCAGTGTTCGAACATCGACATTGTCGCGCTCAATCAGCTTGGCCACGCCGGAGAAGCCGGTGCGGGGGTCAAAGTTTCCAATGTCCCGCTCGCTGTGGCCGGTGAGGAAATAGACGACCGGAACCGTTTCTTGAACCACTCCCTGAAGGGCAGAGGAGAAGGCTTGTTCGCCTTTAAATGCCAGAATTCTGGTTACGCCGCTGGACGCATCTGTCTGCGCGATTTCGTCGGCGCGCACATATTTGCTACGGCCTGCATGGTGGAATACCACAACATTGGGTTCAGTCACTTTATATTGAACGGCCAGTTCTTCGGTCTGAGCGATGTCGCGATCGGGATCGACCCATTGAATGTTTAACTTGTCGGTGTGGAACTGATACTCGCGCAGCAGATTGTGGATGTCCTCATAGAGTATGTTGCCGGGCTGAAAGAAGACGGTGACCTCAACCGGAAGGTCCAGTGTTTCAAGCAGGCTAATGGTTTTGGCGGAGAGGCTGTAGAACTGCCGAACGCTTAGGTCGGTTCGGTAGTAGTGTCGGTAGGAGAGATAGTTCAGCATCAGCACAATCACCGTGGCCAGCACGAGTGCGGTGCCGTTGTTCAGGTGTTTCCATAAACGATGTCTGCGGATTTTCATAATTCGGGGGAAGTTATTTGTTATTCGCTATTGGTTATTGGGGTAATTTTTCCACTCTTCCAATATTCCACTTTTCCACCATTCCATTCTCCCTCACCGTCGTGCCTCGATGGCCCGGATGGTTGCAAAGAGAAAGAAAATGGTCAGGCTTAGATAGAGCATGATCGTTCGCGTATCAAAGATTCCGCGCGCCGCCTCCATCAGGTGGAGAGCGGAGGAGAGGTAGCCGCCGACATCCCGGACCAGCACGTTTTTGGAGAGGTGCGGCTCGAAGAGACCGCCGAAAAAGAGAATGCTCATGATCGAAAACGTTGAGACGGCTGCAATGATCTGATTGGAGGTCAGTGCGGATGCCAGCATGCCGAGCGCAATGAAGGCGGATGCGATCATGCCGATCACCAGATATCCGCCGAGCACGGGGCCGGGATCGAGCAGTGCGGCCATTTCGGGATCCAGATGCCGGGTGACCAGCAGATAGAGCAGGGTGGGCGCGCACATCAACAGGAAGAAGCTGAGTCCCCCGGCGAACTTGGCCAGAACAACGCTGCTTTCGCGCACGGGCGCGGTCAGCAGGGTTTCAAAGGTTCCGCTCTTTCGTTCTTCAGCAAACGTGCGCATGGTGAGGATCGGAAGCACAATCAGCATGCAGGCCCAAATCACCACCATGAGCCCTTGCACCGCGCGGGAAAGCTCTAGATTTTCCTTCACCAACCAGTAAAAACCACACCCCGTGACCAGCAGGAAAAACATCATCATCACATAGGCGATTGGTGAAAGAAAAAGTGCCGCGAACTCCCGTTTCCAGAGGACAAAAAAAGTTCTCATGATTTTGTCTCCATTCCGGTTTCACCGCGGGTGATGGCAATAAAGATATCCTCAAGCGACCGGCCTTCGAGATGCAACTCGCGGAGTTTCCACCCCTTGGAAACCGCGCAGTCAAAAATCCGGGAGCGGACATCCGCCGCCGCCGAATCAATCCGATATTGGCACCACCCGTCTTCGAGAGCTTCATGTTCGACTCTGTCGATGGCATCCACCGCGTGCAAACCCGCTTCGATTTCTGCGGGGTTTCCCTGAATGTCGGCCATGATAAGTGAATCGCCCAACAGGCGTTTTTGAAGGCTTTCTGTGGAGTCAGAGGCAACGATGCGCCCCTGATTGATGATGAGTATCCGTCGACAAGCCATTTCGGCCTCCGGCAGGATGTGGGTCGAGAGGAGCAGGGTGTGGCGTTCGGCCAATTGGATGATCAGCTCGCGTACTTCCCGGATCTGATTGGGATCGAGCCCGGCGGTTGGCTCGTCGAGGATCAATATGTCTGGATCGTGCAGCAGGCTGTCAGCCAGACCGACGCGTTGCTTATATCCCTTGGAAAGCTGGCCAATAATTCGGCGTCCGGCATTCGTGAGGCCGCACTGTTCTTTGACGGTATTGCGCCGTTCCTTGAGGGCGCGACGGGGCACCCCTTTGATTTGCGCACGGAAGGTAAGATATTCATCCACCCGCATTTCTGGATAGAGTGGGCAGCTTTCCGGCATGTAGCCGATGTGGCGGCGCGCCTCCAGCGGATTTGAAAACATATCGCATCCAGCGATTTCCACCGATCCGCGCGTTGGATGAAGGAATCCGGTCAGCATTCGCATCGTCGTCGTCTTCCCCGCCCCGTTGGGACCTAGAAAGCCGATGATTTCGCCGCGTTTTATCTCAAAAGAGATATCGTCTACCGCCTTGCGGCCCGCAAATTTTTTCGTTAGGTGTCTTACTTTGATCATCGTGTCGAATCCACATTGTAGCAGTGGGTGATAGTATGGAAAAGATGTGTTCCTCGTCAAGCCACCTGACCGTTTACGAGCCAAGGAATGCGAGTAAAGTGGTTTGCTCCGTTTTGGAGGCTGTTCATCGTCCTTCAGAGATAGAAAAACAGAGCTGGATCCGGGGTTGGTGGATCTATTTTTCTGTATAAACCTTCTCAAACTCATCGATCAGCTTGCGAAGCATATTAACGTGTTCCAACTCTGTGGTTTGCTTGGTCTTCATCGCCTGAAGCATTACGCGGTGGAGCAGGGTAAGCTGTGCCGTATATTTTTCAGTCGGTTCTGTGCCTTTGATGCGCTGGGTCAGAAAATAATGGGTGACGATCTTCGTCAGCTCATCCGCATGACGTTCTTTGTTGTTTATCCAGCGCACCCGTTGGTTCAAGCCGTCCGGTGCGAGGCGATTGATCTGTTTCATCGATTTTTCAATGGTCGTCACATGCTCACGCATCAGCGTGAAGCGTACGGCATCGTCGTAGATTCCGCATGGAATCTGACAGTGTGCCTGAGCATTCAGAGCGAGAGTGGTCGTAAGCAGGGTGAGGATCATGATCTTTTTCATTTGGTTTTCCTTTTTTGAGCGTTATTTCTATAATTCCCTTTTTTTCTCCGCGCGGCGCGTGCGGAAAAACCCCTGAAGCAGAGCCTTGCACTCGTCATGAAGGATTCCCGTTTCCATTTCAACACGGTGGTTGAGGTCGGTATGGTCAAGAATCTCAAATTTGGATCGCGCACCGCCGCGCTTCGGATCGTCAACAGCCCACACCACTTTTTTGAGCCGCGCAAGAACAATCGCCCCCGCGCACATCGGGCAGGGCTCTTTCGTGACGTACATGACGGCATCGTTGAGCCGCCAGTTTTCGAGTGCAGCGGCCGCCTGTGTGATGGCCAGCACCTCCGCGTGTGCCGTCGGGTCTTTCAGCATTTCGGTCTGGTTGTGCGCCTTGCCGATCACCAGATCATCTTTCACAATAATTGCTCCGCAGGGCACTTCGCCCTCCTCGGCTCCGCGCTCCGCCTCGCGCAGTGCCATGCCCATATAAAATTCGTCTGTTGAAAATTCTTCACTCATATCTTCCCAGCCCCTAGAACCCGCGGTAATGGATCTTATTGGTGCATTTCCCGTGTTCGAAAGGAAACGATAGCAGGTTTCTTAACCCTTGGAAACCCATTGTGCAGGTTGTCTTTTATCGCTCATTTCAATTTTATTTGTGAACGATGCGGGGTAGACTGGCATTTAGTGTGGAGGCAGGAAATATGAGCACAAAAATCTATTGGTTTTCGGGAACGGGCAATTCGCTGGCTGTCGCCAAGGCGATTCACGAGTCGATAGAAGACTCCGAGCTGATTCCCATCGCATACGCGATGAAACACGCGCCCGAAGCCGCCGAGCGCATCGGCCTCGTTTTTCCGGTGTACGGCTGGGGGCCGCCGCGCCTCGTTGAGCGGTTTGTGCGGAAGCTTAACCCCGCGCCGGACACCTCTGTTTTTTCCGTTGTGACGTATGCGGGTAATCCGGGCGACACACTTGCGGTTTTATCCCGCATGCTTCAGGCGCGCGGACTCGATCTTGATGCGGGGTGGGGCGTCAAAATGCCGGAAAACTATCCGCCGATGGGCGGCCCGCCCGAACCCGAAAAGCAGAAGGAGATTAACGGCGAGGCGGCGGAGAAGAGCGCGCAGATCGTTTCCGAACTGAAAACTTCGCCGCACGGAACCATCGAGCGTTCCGCATGGATCTGGCGGCAGCTCAGTAAAGTGATTTATCCCGGATTCCGCCGGTTTGTGCCGCGCGCCGACCGCTGGTTCCGTGCCGACTCAACATGCAACGGATGTGAGATCTGCGCGAAAATCTGTCCGGCCAATAATATTGAAATGGAAAACGGAAAGCCGAAGTGGACGGGGCACTGCGAGCAATGCTTTGCCTGCCTGCACTGGTGCCCTCAAGGAGCCGTTCAGTATATCCGCTCAAAAGGCCAGCCCCGCTACCATCACCCCGACTCTGAAGTTTCAGACTTCTTCTGATGCTTTTTATGATCTCTTGCGGGTTTTAATTGCTGTTTTTGTTTGTGGCATTAAAATCCTTACTTTTACGCACGTGGCGCATTAATAAATCAGTGACGGAGGGTTTTGCGGAATGCACAAGGTCGGATTCGATCACGAAAAGTATTTGGATGAACAGAGTGAATACATCATTAAACGCGCTGAAAAGTTCCAGAACAAACTTTACCTCGAATTTGGCGGCAAGCTGGTTTTCGACTATCACGCTTCGCGCATTCTCCCGGGCTTCGATCCGAATGTGAAAATACGCCTGCTTCAGCGGCTGCGCGATCGGGCCGAGATTATCCTCTGTATTTATGCCGGCGACATTGAGCGCAAAAAAGTCCGCGCCGATTTTGGAATCACCTACGACACCGACATGCTCCGCCTGATCGACGACCTGCGCGAGTGGGGGCTTTCCGTCGCGGGCGTGGTGATTACCCGTTTCAACGAGCAGCCCGCAGCGGTTCAGTTCAAAAACCGCCTCGAGCGGCGCGGCGTGAAGGTCTACATCCACCGGGCGACGAAGGGCTATCCCACCGACGTTGATGTGATCGCCAGCGATGAGGGGTACGGCGCGAATCCCTATATTGAAACCACAAAACCCATCGTGGTGGTTTCCGCTCCCGGACCGGGCAGCGGCAAAATGGGCACCTGCCTGAGCCAGCTCTATCACGACCACGGGCGCGGTCTTGCCTCGGGCTATTCCAAGTTTGAAACCTTTCCGATCTGGAACCTGCCGCTCAAGCATCCGGTTAATATTGCCTACGAAGCCGCTACAGCGGATCTTGGCGATTTTAATATGGTCGATTCGTTCCACCTCGAAGCCCACGGGGAGGCCTCCGTTAACTATAACCGCGACGTGGAAATTTTCCCGGTGCTCAAACGGATCCTTGAGCGCATCACGGGGTCGGAGTCGATGTATCAGTCGCCGACC
The DNA here is from genome assembly GCA_030619095.1 of Verrucomicrobiota bacterium. Lineage (GTDB taxonomy): Bacteria > Verrucomicrobiota > Kiritimatiellia > Kiritimatiellales > Tichowtungiaceae > Tichowtungia. Next base: position 10,567 of record JAUXCB010000014.1, read on the forward strand.
GACATGGGGGTCAATCGCGCGGGGTTTGCGATTGTCGACGATGAAGTGGTACGGGAAGCCTCCATTCAGGAAATCATCCGGCGAACTTTCCGTTATCGTTGCGAATACGCCCTCGGCAGCGCCGATGGGAAAACGGTCGAGCGCGCCGAACTGCTGCTCAAGGAAGTCGGCGCGGAGCCCGAAGCGCGCACGGTGGTCGTTCCGGCGCGGGATGCGGCCGGAAGGGCGCAGCAGAACGGGAAAGGACGCGATGGCGTCTTCTGCGGGGCTGCGCTGCAACTTCCCGATGGGCGGATGATTACGGGGTGCAACTCGCCCCTCATGCACGCCGCATCTTCCATGCTGCTCAATGCGCTCAAGGTCCTTGCCGATCTGCCCGATGAAATGCATCTGCTCAGCCCCGGCGTCGTCGAATCCGTTTGCCATCTGAAACAGGATTTACTCAACGGCAAGTCGCCGAGCCTCGACCTCGAAGAAACGCTCATCGCGCTGAGCGTCAGCGCGGCGGTCAATCCGTCTGCACAGATGGCGATGGAAAAACTGCCCGACCTGCGCGGGTGCGAAGTACATCTCTCGCACATTCCTTCGCCGGGGGATGAGGCGGGCTTGCGCCGCCTCGGGGTCAATGTCACCAGCGATGCCGATTTTGCGGGCCACAATCTGTTTTTGACGTAGTGGCCGACCAAATGGCTCTTTTTATTCCAATTCGGACACTTTGATTTACAGTTCACTCAAAAATCCATTTAATCGCTTAAACACAAATACGCCTTGATTTTTCACCTGTTACCAATCTCTTATGCCGTGATATTTTTGTTAGTTGGGTAGTTTTACGCCTTGATATTTTCATGTTTAAACGGAATAAAGCTTTAAACAAAGGGGGGGGGATAAAGATGAAACGACTCATAAGCAAACAACTTGAGGCATGGAAAAACTCCAACCATCGGAAATCGCTTCTCGTTCGAGGGGCAAGGCAGGTCGGGAAGACCTGGGTTATTCGCGAGATGGGGCAAAAATTCGATCAGTTTTTTGAAGTGAACTTCGAACTGGATCGAGAAGTCGCGAGTTTCTTCACGGGAAGTCTCGAACCGAAACCGCTGTGCAAGAAACTCAGTGCTTTTTACGGAAAGGCTGTTATCCCCGGCAAGACATTGCTTTTTCTAGATGAAATTC
>JAUXCB010000079.1 GCA_030619095.1 Verrucomicrobiota bacterium
CATCTTGCGGTTGAGCTTAATGTCACATTTGTTCAGCCCGTCGATGAAGCGGCTGTAGTTGATGCCATCCATGCGGCAGGCGGCGTTGATGCGTACGGTCCACAGACGGCGGAAGTCGCGCTTCTTGTGCTTGCGGTGTACGTAGGCCATGGCCTGCGCGCGGTCGACCGCTTCGGTTGCTGTGCGGAAAAGTTTACTGCGTGAGCCGGTGAAACCTTTGGCAAGTTTGAGGCGGCTGTTTCTTCTGCGGCGCGAGGCCGGTCCGTTGGTTGATCTTGGCATGGTTCAATCTCCAGAAATTAGATGAATGGGACAATACGCTTCATATCCGCCTTGTCGACGATATCGGAGCTGCGCAATGCACGTTTTTGTTTACGACTCTTATTGGTCAAGATGTGGCTTCCACCCATGTGGTTCCGTTTTAGTTTGCCGGTTCCGGTTTTCTTAAACCGCTTGGCCGCACACTTTTTGGTCTTCATTTTAGGCATAATAACACCGCTCGTTGCTTGAATTTATTCATATACGAAATCGTAGGATTGCGTAAAAGAGGAGTGTTTATAGGTGAACCCCTCCGGCAAGTCTAGTCCTTTTTTGCAGACTTTTTACCCCCATGCCCATGGCGTTCTCCTGCGGCTTTACGAAGTGATTAGTGACTTTTATAGTTTCAATCCGCGCGGGGTTTATATAAATCTCCTTTTCTTATTTTTCATAACGCTCGTGGAAGGGGTTCATCCTTATCCATCAGTTGACCGGATAGGGAGGCGGGAGATTCAGGACCATGCAGACGGATGCCAAAAGACTGAGAAAGAAACTTCAGCGGCAAAGTGAATTCAACCGCCATGAGGCCAAGTATATCATCCACCCGTCGCTGGTGCCCAAAATTCGTAAATTTATCGCGCCTTTCTGTGTCGATGATCCGAACGCGGCGGGGAATCCTCCGGAATATGTGGTCACCACCTTGCAGCTCGATTCCGCCGCGCTGGACCTGCACTATGCGAAGGAGAACGAAGCGATCAACCGGTTCAAAATGCGCATCCGCTCCTACGACAAGCCGGGTTGCCCCCGTTTCCTGGAGATCAAAAGAAAGATCAAGGGAACCATTGCCAAGAGCCGCGTGATGATTCCGCACGATGAATACACCGCGGATCTGTTCACCGGGGAGCGCCGTCCCCTGTTCCGCTCCAAGGCCGACGAGATGAATTTCTACAATTTCCTGCGTTTGCGCGACGAGCTTGACCTGAAGCCCGTTGTTTTCATCCGCTACCATCGGGAATCCTATATGGGAGCCAACGAAGCCTACTCGCGCCTGACCTTTGATCGGCGCATGTGCTATCGCCGCACGAATTCCTTTGCTTTTCCGGAGGAAGGCGATCGATTCCGCTCCATGGATTCACCCGTCGCCCTGAACCGCCCGTTTTCCGGTGTTATACTCGAGCTAAAAACCTATAGCGACGCCCCGCAATGGATGAGCGAGCTTACGGAGCGCTTTAGCTTGAATCGAACGGGTTTTTGTAAATATTCAGCGGCCATGAGGCTGGAGTCGCTATTTTACGGCTCGACCTATTCGGATGCCTCGGATATGTGTATGGACTAGCTGTGGGCAGAATTTATTGGGATGCAAACAAGGAATAACGAGATATGAATGAGTTTATGCAGGCCTTTGGCCCCTCCCAGATTTTGGGATTGGAACAGATTATATGCGCGTTGCTTGCCAGCTTCGTTTTGTCGATTGCGCTGGCTTCGGTCTATAGATGGACCTATCAGGGTCTTTCGTATTCGCGCTCGTTTGTCCACACGCTGGTGCTCGCCTCCATCGTGACCGCGATCTTGATCATGGCAATCGGCAACAACCTCGCCCGGGGCCTCGGGATTCTCGGAACGCTGGCGATCGTCCGTTTCCGCACCCCGATCCGAGACCCGCGCGACATTATCTTTCTGTTCGCCTGCCTGGCCATCGGCATTGCCTGCGGTGCTAGCGTCTTCCATATCGCCATTATCGGAACCCTCTTTTTCTGTCTGGTTGCGGTGTATCTGCACCGATCGCCCTTTGCCTCGCTACGGGTCTACGAGGGCTTGCTGCACTTTACCCTGCCGTCCGGGAGTGATGGGACGCTCGATAAATTGCAGAAGGATCTTTTGCTGTACTGCTCCTCGATTGTGCTGGTGGCGATGCGCGAATCCTCGCAGGGTGAGGCCATTGAATATTCCTACCAGATTCGCCTGACCGATCCGACCTATCAGGCCGAATTGCTTGAAACCGTGGTGAAAACAGAGGCGGTGACGGATGCCAACCTGTTGATGCACCGCGCAACGGTGGAGATTTAACCATGGCGATACGAAACACTCCTAGAAAAACAATGGTCAACCGGCATGTGATGCTGAGCCGCATCAAGTCCCGCTGGTCTTTTTTTGCGTGGTTGCTGGCGGCGCTACTTGCGGTGGTGATCTATTTTCACGGCGGACAGTTCGGCGGCATGCGGGGCTCCGTGTTTACCCGCATCGAGACCGCCGCCCCATTGACCGGCGGACGATTGGAGGGTTTGTTTGTCGATGTGGGCGACCTTGTGAAAAAAGGGGATCTGCTCGCGCAAATGGATACGTCGGTGATCGAAGCGGAAAAAGCGCTGGCCGAGGCGCAGATGCGCATTATGGCCTCCGAAGTAAAATCGGAGGCCGTCCAGAACCTGCGCCGTTTTGATGCCTCCATTATCCGCCTCGAGTCGGAGCTTCGAGATCTACGCATCAAGCAGATGGAGGCCAAAGGCGCATTATCGGCGTTGCGTCCCGAGTTCGAGCGGCTGACCAAGCTCTTTGAATCAAAGTTGGTCGATGAGCAGGAGCTGATGCCGGTGCGCATGAAAATTCAGGAGCTTGAGGCCATCACGAAGGATTATCCGGCCACGATCGGGCAGATCGAGGCCTCGCTCAAAGAGGCCCGGAAACAAAAGGATACGATCGCGCAGCAGAGTAAGTCTGCCGTGGAATTGATCGAGCAGGAGATGGCCGGGCAGGTGCGACTGCTCGATGTGCAGATCGGGGCCTGCAAACTGCGGGCGCTCGAGGATGGCACCGTTTCGCGCATCTACTACTATCCCGGCAACATGGTTCCCGATGGCAAAACCGTGCTTTCGACGGTGGTGGCCTCTGAGCCGAGGGTGATAGGGTTTCTCTCCGAATACAATGCGCGCGACGTGAAAGTGGGTATGAAGGCCTATCTAACCACCGTTTCGGGGTATGGGCCGGTGATCAATGCCGAAGTGGTGGCGCTGACTCCGGAAATCTACAGTTTGCCCGCACGGGTGAGCCCCATCTCGTCACAGGCGTCCCGCGGACGGCGCGTGATTTTAAAGATCGAGGACGATTGCAACCTGCTACCCGGTGAAGGCGTGGAGATCCACTTCCGCCGTCCGTGGACCACCCGGCTGATCTGGAGTATTTTTGGTGAAAAGGACAAGGAGGAACCATGAGCAGATTTGCTTTCGCTCCCCTTTTTCTGCTGCTTGTTTCCCCGTTGCAGGCCGAGGAACTGAATCTGAGCCAGATCATTGCGCTCATGGAAAGAAGCATCGACCCCCAGGCGGCTTCCGCACCAAAAGCGGAGCATCAGGGCCATGTGCTTCGGCTGGATCAGGTGGTTGCGCTGGCCACCACCAACGACGTTCGGCTGGCTCCGTATTTCTCCGCCCTCAAGCTTGCGCAAACCCGTAGCGACGCTTCCATTCAATATAAAAACCCCGAGCTTCGCCTCGGCACCGAGCTGAACGGCGACGAGCCCGGCCAACGAGCCTCAATCCGTTTCTACCCGCCTAACCCCTGGCAGGTCAGCGCGGAAAAGGGAGAAAACACTGCATTATTTGGAGAGGAAAACGCGGCGTATCACAGTGCGCTGCTTGAAACCACGGTCGATGCCATATCCGCCTACCACGCGTTGCAATGCCTCGAAATGGAAAAGGGGCTCTACGATCGGCTGGTAAACATTAAGAAAGGGTTTGCCACCCGGGTGGACGAGCAGGTTTCCGCCTCGGTGGGAACGCAGGCGCAGGGTTTGCTGGCACTCTGGGAAGTGCAGGAAGCGCTGGAGAATCGCCGTAATGCCGAAATTCAGGCCGAACAGCTCAAGCAGTCGCTGGCGGCGTTGACCGGGCAGGCGGCGGACCTCTTCACGCTCGTGCCGCTGATGGCGAACGATTCCTTTACGCGGATTGATCCCGAGGAATCCACCCAGATCGCGATGGGGTATCGTCCTCAGCTACAGTTGCTGCGGGCACAACGTGCGGCGGCCGATGCCCGGTTGCGGGGTGCCAAGGCGGCGGGGGTGCCATGGATTAACTTTGTCGAGCTGGGCTATCGAACCCGCTCGGATCGCTGGGAGCTGGAGGCCGGGTTCGAATTGCCCTTCTTTACCCTCGGTGGAACGGATAAAATGCTGACCTACGAGGAGCTCTCCCTGCGCAATATTCAAATTGAAATGCAGGAACAGCGGCTTCGGTTCGAGGTGGGAACCGCCGTGAAAGCTTATAACGTCGCTGTGACCGAATGGACGCAGTTACAGGGCCGGCAACTCGTGCTGGTGACCAAAACCCGCGCCTATCTGGATCGTACAACCGACACCGACCCGCAACGCATGCAGGAGCGGGTGTCACTCGAAGAGAAGCTTATCCGCGCCGAATTCAAGATGCTCGATATTCGCCGGCGAATCAATCAGGCGCTCCTCGAACTCATCTCCATGATCGGCCAACCGATCTAAACTAGATTCCGAGTCCGTGGCCAAACACCGCCTTGGTGCGCACCATAACTCCGTCTTCGGCGCGAGTCACACGACTCCCGGGCGGCGTGCTCTGCATCAGGAAGACGTTGCCGGCCACGACGGTACCCTTGCCGATCACGGTGTTTCCACCGAGGATGGTGCTATTGGCGTAGACGATGACGCCGTCCTCGACAGTCGGGTGCCGCTGGATATGTTTAATGGGTCGGCCATGCTCGTCGAGCGGGAAGCTTTTAGCCCCGAGGGTCACACCCTGATAGAGCTTGACGTTATTACCAATGTGGCAGGTTTCGCCGATGACGACCCCGGTTCCGTGGTCGATGAAGAATCCTTTGCCGATGGTGGCGCCGGGGTGGATGTCGATTCCGGTGCGCGAGTGGGTCCATTCGTTCATCATGCGGGGGATCAGCGGGACATCGAGCGTATAGAGTTCGTGGGCAATGCGGTGTGAAGTGATGGCCACAAGGCCGGGATAGGCCAGCTTGACTTCGGCATAGCTTAGCGCTGCCGGGTCGCCTTGATACGCGGCCTTGACGTCTTCGATCAAGAGTTTCCGGAGGGCAGGGATGGTGGAAATAAATTGATTGATGATTTCGACCGACGCCTCGCGGAGGTTGTCGATGGGCGGGTTCTTTTCATGCAGGTCGGCTGCACCCATCCAACGGAAGGGCAGGGCTTTTTCGGTTTCCACTTGTAGGAATTCCACCGCGTTTTCAAGCTGATGAACGAAGAAATTCTGAAAGTCGGCCGGTTCGGGAATATGCCGACCGGGGAAAAGCACATCGGAGAGAATCCGTAGGGCTTCGGTTACCTGTTCGATTTCCGGGTGTTGCCACAACGGACGATCCGGCAGGTCGGCCTCTTCCTGAGCATAGAGCGGAATCAGTTCCAGCGCCGTTTTTTGAATTTGTTCGTTCATTGTCATACACCTTCCTTGATTAACCGCCCGACAAGTGTCGTGTATGCCGATGCTCCTTCCGCACTATTTGCTCGCAAAAGAAAAGGTTTAATCTGGCATGGGACTTTTGGTTCTCCATTCTCGGGCTGTTTGATTGATAGCCTATCCCCAAATGACCCCGCCAATGGGCTGGAATCGAATGGGCTTTGGGAATCGGACCCCCTCAAGATGAAGCAATCATTATTTTTTACGGAAATAGAGGCAGTTGTTTCCAAAGTCATACACGACATTCAATCCTTCTAGCAACACAGCCCCAAACAGTCCGCTATATTTTCCGCCACCGACTTCAGTGAGATCGATCGCCGGCCAGCTCTTGGCACTCAGCTCCTTGCCGGTGATTTTAATTACACCGACATTTCCATAATACAACTGCACTCTTTCGCCATCAACCCCGTACGCTATCTCGCTCTCTTCACCCTTTGTTAACGCGATGTTGTTCTTTTTGCAAAAGGTTTGATCTATTACTGCATAGTAGCATCCGGAATCTATCATTAGGCGTCCCTTTACACCCGCCGTTCCAAACGTAGCATCCATATAATGATGTGTGCCATCATAGGTCAGTTCCTGCCGAATGGCGGTCTTAGCTGGAAAGATATCGCTCAAGGTTTTTGTCTGCGAGGGCCGAGGAAGTAGGAGCATCTGATTTTCATAGTCAATTGCGGCCTCCATTTTTTGCAACACATCATTCCCAATAAGCCCCGCCAGAATACACTCCTCCCCCTCTTTATTCGTATATGGCTTCGCATAGTCAGGCATTGAAATTGCGGCTATAAACGGCGTTGAAAGGGTGAAGTAATCTCCGACCACGAAAGAGGAAATATAGGCGTAGTGAGTTTTCCTTGCGCCAGCCAATGTAACCGCTTTTTGTTCGGCCTCTTTTAATTCGCACTCAAAATAAGAGCAGAGCTCGGTTGCGACGTAGATCCCTGTGGCACCGGAATCCAGCATGAAATAACAATCTTTCCCATTCAGAGAAACCTCGACATACAGTTTCTTATTATGTCTAAGCAGCGGGAAACCAACATAGTTTTCCTGCAGCACCTTGGTTTCCGCTGCTTTTCTATCCGTCTGAATCTCTTCTGTTTTACTCTCCGTCTGGGGGTCTTCTTTTACCTGCGGTTTCACTGGATCTTGAGCCATGGATGCCTTTGGGAAACAACATCCTACGGCAACAACCATACCCATCATAAAAATAG
>JAUXCB010000231.1 GCA_030619095.1 Verrucomicrobiota bacterium
TCCGCGAGGATCTGACGGTCATCATGGTTGCCCCGAAATCTCCGGGGTCGGGAGTGCGTGAAGAGTACAAGCGCGGCTTCGGGGTTCCGACGCTGATTGCCTGCCACGGCGAAAACGATCCGAACGGGTTTGGGATGGCCCTGGCGAAGGCTCTCTGTGTTGCGCAGGGCGGCGACCGCGCCGGCGTGCTGGAATCCTCTTTTGTGGCCGAAGTAAAGTCCGACCTGATGGGCGAGCAGACGATTCTCTGCGGAATGCTTCAGGCGGGCGCACTGCTCTGCTACGACAAGATGACCGCCAGTGGCATCGATAAAGCCTGGGCGGTTCAGCTGATCCAGTACGGATGGGAAACCATTACCGAGGCACTGAAGCGGGGCGGCATCACGAATATGATGGATCGCCTGACAAATCCCGCCAAGTTGAAAGCCTTTGAGCTGTCCGAGGAATTGAAGCTTATTTTGCGTCCGCTGTTCGAAAAACACATGGACGATATTATCTCGGGCGAGTTTTCCAAAACGATGATGGCGGACTGGGCCAACGACGATGCTCATTTGCTACGCTGGCGCAAAGAGACGGGCGAGAGCGAGTTCGAGAAGACCGTTGCTGCGGGTGAAATCACGGAGCAGGAACACTTTGATAAAGCCATTTTGATGGTTGCGATGGTGAAAGCCGGTGTCGAGCTGGCCTTCGAAGAAATGGTGGAGTCGGGTATTCAGCCGGAATCGGCCTATTACGAGTCGCTGCACGAGACCCCGCTCATCGCCAACACGATTGCGCGCAAAAAACTGTTCGAAATGAACCGGATCATCTCTGACACCGCCGAGTACGGCTGCTATCTTTTCGCCCACGCTACCGCGCCGATGCTCGAAGAGTTTATGGCCAATCTCGGAACGGACGTGATCGGCAAAGGCCTTGAGGTAACGGATTTATCGGTGGATAATCAGATTCTCGTTGAGGTCAATGCGGAGATTCGAAACCATCTGGTTGAAATCGTTGGCGAAGAGCTTCGCGCTTCCATGGGCACCATGAAGTCACTGGCTCGATAGAGCGAGAGAGGAATGATGGAATAGAGGAATGGTGGAGGACTGGACGTTCCCCTTTAAGGAGACTTGCCTTACCCCATATTCCATTGTTCCATTATTCCAATATTCCTCCCTATATTTGTTGAATATTGCGGTTTACATGCCCAAAGGGCGTCTGTATATTGCGGCGCTCAAATAGAGACAGAAAAGAAAAAGAAGTACGTATTAGAAGGAGTCCATAGTGGATCAGGCAGCTACAGCGGAAATTAGAAAAGAATATCAGCAGAGTGATCGCGACACCGGTTCGGTGGAAGTGCAGGTTGCATTGCTGACTAAACGTATTGCGGAATTGACCGAGCATCTCAAAGAGAACAAGAAAGACCATAGCTCACGCCGCGGTCTTCTCACGATGGTCAACAAACGCCGCAAATTGCTTAGTTATCTGACGAAGAAAGATACCACACGCTATCAGGAACTGATCAAGCGCCTCGGTCTTCGCCGTTAAGTTTGTCATGAACGCCCCACACATCTGCGGGGCATTTTTGTTTAAGCCGCTTGTAGCGGCGGTTATCAGTTAAAAGTTATCGGTGAATAGTTCTGATTAATGAGTCCTGTTTTCCAAATAACCAATAACAAATAACCAATAACTAAAATTTCGCTCTGCGGAATTTTACTCCACTCATAGAGGCACACGCATCCGGTCTCGTTGGCTCCCGGCAGCAATGGATGCAGAAGTAAGGAAAGAAATGAAAGATACAGTAAAAGTAGAGTTCGAAGTCGGCGGCATGCCGATGAGTTTTGAATCAGGTCTCCTCGCCTTGCAGGCGAGCGGAGCCGTAACCTGCCAGTTTGGCGACAACGTCCTTTTCTCGGCCGTTACCACGGGCAAGCCGCGCGAAGGCTGCGACTTCTTCCCGCTGCAGGTCGAATATCGCGAAAAGTTTTATGCCGCAGGGCGTTTTCCCGGTGGATACTTCAAACGCGAGTCCCGTCCTTCCGAGTCGGAAATTCTCACCATGCGTGTAACAGACCGTCCGATTCGCACCCTCTTCCCGGAAGGGTTCTATGATGAAGTGCAGATCCACAACACGCTGCTGGCCACCGATTGCACCCGCGCGTGCGATTTCCTCAGCATCAACGCATCCAGCGCAGCGCTTCTGCTGACCGACCTGCCGTTTGGCGGACCGATCGGTGGCGTACGCATTGCCCGTCTCGATGGCGAATTCGTCATCAACCCGACGCACGACGACATGCTTAAAAGCGATCTCGACCTGACCTATGTCGGTACCCGCGAAAAAACCATGATGATCGAAGGGTCTGCTGACGAAATCAGCGAAGCCGACTTCATTGCCGCCATGAAACTGGGGCACGAAGCCATTCAGCCGATCATTGCCGCTCAGTTCGAACTACGCAAACAGCTCGGCCTGCCGGAATGGAAAGTGGAAGTCGCTGAAAAAGACACCACGCTCCTCGACAAGGCCCGCGAAATCGGCGGCGAAAAGCTCAGCACCATTCTCGAAGAGGGTGCCAAGCTCAAACGTCACGCCGCAATGGACGCACTGAAAGCCGAAATCAAAGAGCAGATGACGGATCTTTTCCCGGAAATGGCCGACGATGACTACGGCCATGCGTTCCACGCACTCGAAATCGAAACCCTCCGCAACAACGTACTCAACAAAAAGATGCGTATCGGTGGACGTGGCTTCGACGAAATGCGCGAACTAAAAGGACAGGTCGGCGTACTGCCGCGCGTCCACGGTTCCGCCATCTTTGGCCGCGGTGAAACGCAGGCCTTGGCCACCATCACCCTCGGCCCGAAGAAAGATTCGCAGTCCATGGACGCCGTCACCGGCGGCCCGAACGAGAAGCAATTCATGCTTCACTACAACTTCCCGCCTTACAGCGTGGGTGAGTGTGGACGCCTCGGATTCA
>JAUXCB010000179.1 GCA_030619095.1 Verrucomicrobiota bacterium
AGGGGAAACGCCGTCTGCCTGTGCAAACGATATGACGGTGGATTCGGAAGCCCCGTTACTGTACGTGACGATAACCGTATAATTTCCGTCCTCAAAGCGGTTTGTTAGCGGAGTTGAGCTTTCGATTGCGAAGAAGCCATCATTTGTAATTGAAATAGCCTCGTCAGCGGGTGTGGTGAATGTAATGTTGGTGATGCTGTCATCAGTTTCTACTTCAACCGAAAACTCATATTCATATTCATCGGGGGCAGTGGTGTAGTAGTAGTTACGGGCATGCCCTATGGAGACAAAGCTGACGTGGTTGGAAATGCCGGGCTCCGTAATGGCCTGAAAGTTATCCGCATAAACCTGACCGGAAGAGACTGCAAAGTCGTTGCCGGACAAGCCGACTATGGCAACATAGAACGTATCGCTGGTGCCCATGCTCCAGTTGCTGACATCGAAACTGGTTACCGAAGAATACCCGCCGCCCGTGTCGTATTCGCTGGAGAGTTCTCCGGTAGAGGCGTCATAGGAGATCCGTAGTGTAGCGGTGCTGGGAGTTAATGGCTCCCAAGCCTCACTTTCAACACCATCCGTCTCCCAAAAGCTGCCCACAAGGCGACCGTCATCGCCGCTGGCACCCAATAGAACGCCGAAGGAATCCCTATCATCATCTGCACTGTTGACGACAAATAGTCCTATCGCGCTCCACTGGCCGGATACAGCCGGGGTCGATGTGTTGACGGCCGTCATCGTGATGGACCAATCGCGGGTCTGGCTTCCCGCGTTTGCTATCCAGCCCCAAGTGCCTTTTTCTTCGTCGCCGGTTCCCGTGCTGGTGAATTCCAGCCGACCGTTGACTTCATTAAGTCCAGATTCCTCGATCGACCACTTGCTGGGATCCCGAACATTGTCATTAAAATCATCGGATCCGTTGAGTTGGGCCATTGCGGCGCTGCAGAAGAGCAGTAGACAAAAAAAAACAGGAAGTAAACGTTTCATCACACACCCCTTTCTTGAAAGCCCTGATCGGGACATACGCCTCTCAAGATACTTTTACAAGCAAAAATTAGAGTATTTTGTAGGTGTTTTTGGTTTCTCTACTTTTTCCTTAAAAAACAGCATCTGTCCCATACCTTTAAAGGTATGGGGACTTCCAAACCTCTCGTCACGCCGTCCTGTCACGCCATAGCTCAAAGAGCGACGGCGGAAGCCGCGCGAAGGCTAAACTTCAACGTGGAAGCGGCATCCTGCCGCTGGCCAGAGGCAGGATGCCTCTTCCACCTTTCCTCTGCTTGGAAAAAACAGACCCTCGGGGCTTTGATTCGGGGAAGCAGTTGGACAGGACTCAGCCGGACTCTCCGAAAAGTCCGACACAAAAGTATCGCCTGACCCAAAAGGGTCGTATGTTTTTGGAGAATAAATAATGGAAACAGGAAAAATAAACTGTCCGAATTGCGGGAAGGTATTCGCGATCGACGATGCTGGGTACGCAAACGGCAGCGCCCGTTTCGACATCGGAGCCTACGAATATCTGAATGCCACAGCCGATTCCGACGGCGATACGATGACCGATGGGGACGAACAAATTTCCGACACCGACCCAACTGATTCGAACGATTGGTTCCGCATTACCGGAGTTTCGGGCGGTTCGGTCTTCTTCGATTCATCGAATGCTCGCTGGTACACCTTGCTCGGATGCACCAACCTCGTTTCCAATGCTTGGAAACCGGTGCAAGGCGCAAGAATGGGGCTCGGCGGCGCGGACTCCATGCAATCCACCAACAACCTCCCGGTCGAGTTCTACAGACTCACCGTCGAGCTGCCGTAAGTCATAGAGGAGTGGGTGTCGGAGTGCGGTCTTGGTGGATGATTCTAGTGATTCTCCTTGCGTATAGCCCTGCTTTATGTGACACCGTTTGGTGTCACACCAATAAGCGCTAACGCGAGGAGACATCATGAACCCGTTCAAGTATGGCCAGATTGTAGGAGATGCATACTATTGCCCCCGCCCTGAATTGGAAAAGACCATCAAGGGACATATCGTCTCGGGGCAGAACATTCTGGTCGAGGGGGAGCGAAGGGTAGGAAAAAGTTCCCTCATCGTGCATACAGCCGCGCGAATGAAGGGACATCGCATGGTCTATATTGATATCAATCAGATCAAGACGGTGAACGATCTCATTGCCAGAATCACAAATGCACTGATATCGCTCGACAAACAAGCCGGTTTTTTTGAGAAGGTAGTAAAGATGGTATCGCACCTGCGACCCTCATTGTCCGTTGACTCCCTCTCAGGAGATCCCTGTATCTCTTTTCATACCAACGAGACCTTGCCTCCTGAAAATGTCGAGAGTCTTCTGGACTTCATATATAAGGAACATAAGAACAGGAAAAACATAGTCGTTATCGACGAATTTCAGGATATCCTCAACCTTGGCAACTCCGATCAGGTGATTGCCATGATGAGAAGCCGGATTCAGTTTCATTCCGACATGGCTTATGTGTTTTCCGGCAGTGTCAGGAATGATATGGACGGGATTTTCTACGATCCCGACAGCCCTTTCTTCAAATCGGCCATAAAGGTTGAGGTGGGGCCTTTGTCGAGAAAAGCATTCAGCAAGTATATAATCAGCAGTTTTCTGACCGGACGTAGGGCACTGGAGCATGACGCTGTTGAGAAAATCTATTCTGAATCGGGAGAGAGACCCGGAGACGTCCAGGAATTGTGCAATGCCCTGTGGAGCATCACCGAAGACGATACATCTCTGGATCAAGCGGATGTAGCGGATGCTCTTCAGGTCGTGTTTTCGCGTGAAAAGGCGTTGTATGAGCACAGTGTATCCGGTTTGACATCCAATCAGTTGCGTTGCCTGGTGGGAGTGGCGAATCTGGGAGGGAAGGGAGTGCAAGCTGGAACCTTTCTCAAATTCACAGGGATTCTTCATGCGTCATCCGTGAAGAAGGCGATCGGCAGGCTGGTCGATCTGAAAATTCTATATTATTACAAGAAAGAATACATATTCAACTCTCCCTTTTTTAGAACATGGTTAAAGCACAGTAACATCTGATAGTTGATCCCCAGAAAATCGACTCTACACCTTGCTCGGATGCACCAACCTCGTTTCCAATGTTTGGAACCCGGTGCAGAATCCACGAATGGGTATCGGCGGCGCGGACGTTTTGCAATCCACCAACCACCTGCCGGTTGAATTCTACAAACTCACCGTCGAGCTGCCCTGATTCACCCAAAGACCGAGGTCAAGGACCTCGGCTACAAATCAGGATTCCATTCTGTGTAGCCGCGATCCTAGATCTATCTATTATACGCATATTAAAATCAGAGATCGGAATGACGGTGTTGCACTAAATGATGTGCCACACCAATAGCCATAAACGTAGAAAAAGAGTGTGGATCACGAATCACGCGAATTTCGCGAATGAATAGTCTCTTAATTCGTGCGATTAGTGAAAATTCGTGATCAAAAACCTGCTCCAGCTTGTAGTTTTTAACCGACAAGTGGTCTATGAAATTATGCGTATAATAGAGAGATCCTAGATCGCGGTGATCCAGTTCGGTTTTTTTAATCTCTGGAGAAACCACCCCTCAAAGCTTTGATTCAGGGGAGCAGTTGGTTATCTTTCTTCGCTTATTCAGGTGAACCCTTTGACAAGGGAGTTATTTGTTATTCGAGATGGGTTAATTGGTGAAGACGACAGACCGCAAGCATGTTGCAGACATTTCCCCCGATAACGAATAACTGATAACTGCCGCCGTTAGGCGGCTGAGGTAACAATTATGACGACAAAAAACATAGCGATTTACGATACAACGCTTCGTGATGGTGCGCAGGCGGAAGGGGTTTCCTTTTCCGCTGTCGCTAAAGTGCAGGTTGCCAAGCGGCTGGATGAGTTTGGGGTCGCCTATATCGAGGGCGGTTTCGCCGCATCAAATCCGAAAGACATGGAGTTTTTCCGTCTCATTAAAAACGAGCCGCTGAAGCATTCTAAAATCGCATCGTTTGGTTCTACTCGCCACGCGGATGTCGCACCGGAAGATGATAA
>JAUXCB010000229.1 GCA_030619095.1 Verrucomicrobiota bacterium
CTCCAGCATTTTAGACCCCATCAACAGGGCGGCCAATTCGCCTTCATTCATCTGAACGGCGGGTAGCATGAAGGTGGGTTCAGTGTAGTAGTAGCCTCGATGCAGCGCATCGTACTCAATCGGTGCGCCCATGCGGTCACGCAGGAAATCAATGTCCCGTTGAGCCGTCTTCGTGGATATCTCCCAATCCGTCGCGAACGACGTGCAGTTGGGGTATTGGTTGTTCCTCAACAGCTGATCCAGTGCGAGGAGCCGTTCCGCTTGAGTCTTTGATCGTTTCATGCGCAGACCGTAACAGATTTGATCAGACGTGTAGCGTCTGATCGGCGTGGTTTATCTGTTTAGGTTTGGTCAAAAAGGGCCTCGATGTTTTTGCGGGATGCCAGATAGACAGGCAGATTAATGATGCGGAGGTCATCGACGTGGATGGTTTCGAGCGGTGCGGCGGAAACGATGATCCCAAGCGGCTGTTGGGTGGCGCGCAGATAGGCGAGGAGGTTGGTCGTATGAGATTTTTTCAGTTTGAGCGCGGCCTTGCATTCAATGGGGATTCGGCTGGCTCCTTTTTGAAGGATGAAGTCGACCTCCCTGCCCGCTTGGTTTCCCTGTTTCCATGTACCGATTTCTGCATAGGCAGATTGCCCGTTTAGCAGGTTAATCAGCACCGCGTTTTCGAAAAGGCCGCCGAGTGGCGTTCGCAGGGCTGGGCTGATGGTGTCGATTAAGGAGACGGGAGGTGCAGCGATTGAGCGGAACCGATTGATCAGGCCTGGATCATGTAGATAGCGTTTGGGGAGAAACCCATCCCGTTCAGGGTTGAGGGAGCGCACTTCCGTTTCCAGCAGGAGGTGCCACGCCTTCATGGTGCTGATGATCTGTTTGGCTTTGTACTTCGTTGTATCCCAATGTGTATATTTTGATGGCGATCCCACGTGGTTGGCCACGGCTCTCAAGCTCATCCGGAAGAGTTCTGAATCAAAGGCCTCTTTGCGGGAGAAGTCCTCTTCTTGTGACAGAATAATTTCGTCGATGACAGATCGGAAATCTTCGCCGCGTTTTGCGGATAGAACCGCCTCGGGATAGCCGCCGATTTCTAAGTAGCGGTCGTATAGCTTCAACATCATTTGATGCACCGAAGGCTCCACGTTGTCCGGAGTGGATCGTAGAAAATTTGCGGACTCTTCCCCCTGAATGCATTCCGCAAACTCGCTGAATGAAAAGCCGAAGAGGCAGAAGCTTCGAGTGCGACCCACCGGAAGGCGGGTGTCGGCATCAAACAGTCGATTCATCGAAGAACCCGTCAGTACGACTCGCAGCTCGGGCCAATCCTCCTTAAAGGATTTTACATAGCGTGCCAGATGGCGACTTTCTTGCGCTTCATCGATAAAGAGGAGGTCGCCATCTTTGATTCCGTGACGCATCGTCAGCAACGCTTTAAAGTCGTCAAACGATTCGGTCTCATCTAAATCACGTCGGAACAGGCGATCTTTTTCCAGATCAAAAGAAAATGTACGGCAGTCCAGTTCCGGGAGAATTTGTGAGATTAGATAGGATTTTCCCACCTGCCGGGCTCCTTCGAGCAAGATTACCCTCCGGTCATCCGACTGCAAAGCCGCTTGTAGATCCGCTTGAATTTCTCTTTTCATGTGGATGAAACTGACGGATTTTCATCTTTTTGGCAAATCTATTTCCCAGAAAATACAATTTGCGGGAAGTTATTTTCTGAAAACTACGCTTTTTAGTCTAACCAGACTTCTAATTCGTTCTAATAAAGAGCCCGTTTTTATACATTTTTGAAGTTGGATCTCAAATATGTATACCTTTTGACGTTTCATATTCAGGTTCGAGGAGTCGTTCTGCTTGGGGTTTTGATCGTTTCATGATTCCTAAGTTCATCATGCCCGGAAGAATAAATCAACCGCTAGGACGCTCTGTGTCCTACCGCTCCGGGTATTTTAATAAGAAAAATCAGGAGAAAAGACTATGGATCATGGAAATAAGACGGTAAACGTGCGCGAAGGAGTGGAACGAGGAGATGCCCGGTTAGGATGGGGTTTGAGCCGCCCCGAAGGATCGGGGTTTTCGGCGAATGAACACGAATAGGCGCGAATGGGGATGTTGGAATGTAGAATAGTCATCCTGCCTGTTCAGCACCAGAGAGGGAGGTTTGGCAAAATCATTAAGGGCAAAATGATTTTCAGCAGCCGAAAAAAGGACCAAGAAAAAGGAAAATCAAAGCTGGGACGGATCGAAGAGTCGGGCGCAGTGGTAGACGGTGAGAATTTCCACAGAATCGGATTGAATCCGGTACACGAGGCGGTAGCTGCCCATAATAATTTCACGGAGGGAGGCCTCGTTGGTTTCGGGAACAATCCGTCCGCACTCAGGGAATGTTTCCACTCGTTCCAATGTTTGGAAAACATCGGAAACAAAAAGGGACGCGTAATGGGGAGAATCAAGTGCGATAAACTCAGTGATGGCCCCAAGGTCGTCAGCGGCCTGCCGTGTTCATCTTACTTCATCCATTTTGCCATTCTCTCTTTTACAGCGGAGTGGGGGAGGGTTTGCCCGGCATCGGCCTGCTGGAGGCCTTTTTCGATTTTCCCCAGAAAGAAGATGCGCTCCATCGCATCTTCAATGGAGGCGTTGTCTGGAAGATCGTTCACGGTGCGAAGTACTTTGTCCTTAACAGTCATAGGCAAAGAGTACGTTTTTGACGGAAGTATTCAAGAGCCATTTTTTAGGCAGGGAGAGAGAAAATAGCATGTTGGATCTGTTAATTGTTTGAGCGGTGCTGGCCTTGATCGTCCATCTATGGAAACAGATCGCCTGCGCCCTGGGCTGCCTGTTGATGATTGTCATTACCGTACTTCTCGCCCTCTGTCTTCCAACATTCCACCTCCGACCGCTGGCTTCTGATTTCTGATCGCTGGCTTCTGATTTCTGACTGCTCAGACTCTCTGTGTCTGAGTAGTGCTGCTATTCTGAAAGAAAAAATC
>JAUXCB010000192.1 GCA_030619095.1 Verrucomicrobiota bacterium
CCCTCCAGCAAAGCTCAGGACAGGGGCCGCCGCATCCACATGTATACTCATCACCACCTTCCAAACATTGGAAGAAACTTTTCCAATCCTTGGAAAACCAACCCTCCTGAAAAAGGGGAGCGAATGCTCCCCGGAACTTTTTTTCCAAGGATTGGAAAAAAAGGGATACACCCTCGATGTTGAAGTCTACGAAAAAGGAACCGCCGCGCGGCGCGGCGGCATCATCGACATATGGCCGCCCACAGAGGAAAAGCCCGTCCGCATCGAATTCTTCGGCGACGAAATCGACAGCCTCCGCACCTTCGACCCCGCCACCCAATGCTCCATCGAAAAAACAGACTCCATCGAAATCCTCCCCCTCAATGCCGAAGGCGATGTTCTCCTCACAGAGCTTCTACCCGAAAATACGCTTAGAGTAATTGTAGGACAGGCTTCTCTGTATCCAGAGAGCCTGTGTAGCTCACCAGAATCCACACGCTCCCGAATACGGGAAGCGTGTCCTACAAAAACCATAGAGATTGGCTGTGTCACAAGCGATATCACCGACATCGACCTCGCCCCCTACGATACCAACCTCAAGCCCGTCAGCAAACTGCAACGCCCCGATATGACCGAGCAACAGCGCAAACAGTTTTTCCATACCTTAATAGGTATGGTTTCCAAAGATTGGAAAATTGACATCTACATGGAAACCGATGGCGCGGCAGAACGCCTGCGCGAAGCGTATTTGCCAGAAGCCAGAGATCAAAAGCCAGGGATCAGAATTCTGGTGGGACTCGTACATGGGAGCTTCATCTGCAAGCAAAAAAAATATTTACTGCTGACCGAAGCCGATATCTACGGATACGCCGCAAAAACAGCCCATATTCGGAAAAAGCAAGCCGTGCTTCAAGCACCCGGCGCACGCGTCGCAGAGTGGGCCGACATTCAGCCCGGCGAGCTCGTCGTCCACGTCGACCACGGCATCGGCAAATATATGGGGTTGATGGAAATCAATATGGCCGGCAAGCGTCAGGAAATGCTTCTGCTTGAATATGCCGACGGCGCGCGCCTTTACCTGCCAACGGGGCAAGCCCACCTGATGACCCGCTACACCGGCCTCGGCACCGCCGCACCGAAACTCCACTCGTTGAAAGGCCGCCGCTGGCAGAACGAACGCGCCTCGGCTCAAGATGCCATTGAAGACCTCGCCGCACGCCTGCTCGAAACCCAGGCGGCCCGCGCACTCAAAAAAGGCCGCGCCTGCGGATCCGATACGCACTGGCAGAGCGAATTTGAAAACGCATTCCCCTATATGGAAACGCCCGACCAGCTCACCGCCATCGATGCGGTCAAAGCGGATCTCCAGTCCCCTCGCCCGATGGACCGCCTGATCTGCGGCGATGCGGGCTATGGGAAAACCGAAGTCGCCATGCGCGCGGCCTTCAAAATGGTGATGGAAGGCCGGCAGGTGGCCGTGCTCGTCCCGACCACCGTACTCGCGCAGCAGCATTTCGACACCTTCACCGAACGTATGGCCGCCTTCCCCGTCTGCATTGAAATGCTCAGCCGCTTCCGCACGCGCGCGGAACAAAACGAAACCGTCAAACGACTGCGCGAGGGCAAAGTCAATATGGTCATCGGCACCCACCGTCTGGTTTCCGGCGATGTGCGGTTCAACGACCTCGGTCTGGTCGTCATCGACGAAGAACAGCGCTTCGGCGTGCGCGCCAAAGAGCATCTCAAGCAGCTGCGTCAACAGGTGGATGTGCTCACCCTCACCGCCACACCCATTCCGCGCACACTCTATATGAGCCTGACGGGTGCGCGCGACATGAGCACCATTCAAACGCCACCGCAGGAGCGCCAGCCGATCGAAACCATCGTGCTCCAATACCACGACGATATCGTTCGCGAGGCCATCCTCCACGAACTCGCCCGCGACGGACAAACTTTCATTCTCCACAATCGCGTGCAGACCATCGGCAACTTTTCAAAAAGCATCGAAGAACTCGTCCCCGAAGCACGGATCGAATACGCCCATGGTCAGATGAGCGAAAAACTGCTCTCCGATATCATGCATCGCTTTGTTCGCGGTCTCTTCGATGTGCTCATCAGCACCACCATCATCGAAAGCGGGGTAGATATTCCCCGCGCCAACACCATCCTTGTCGACCGTGCCGACCGTTTCGGGCTCTCCGACCTCTACCAGTTACGCGGGCGCGTCGGGCGCGCGCGCCACAAAGCCTACGCCTTTCTGCTGTTGCCTCCGGATGGTCGCCTCTCCGACGAGGCACGAGCGCGCATTGAAGCACTCAAACAATTCGGCGGACTCGGCGCCGGATTCCGCATCGCGATGCGCGATCTCGAAATTCGCGGAGCCGGGAATCTGCTCGGCGCACAACAGAGCGGGCACATCGCCGCCATCGGTTTCGACCTCTATTGCCAGTTGCTCAAACGAAGCGTCGCCCGGCTGCAGGGAAAAAAAGTCCCGCCGATTATCGATGTAGCCGTCGAACTCGATTTTCTAGATCGCTCCCCCGCCGGCGGCGAGCCGAAAAACGCCGCCTATCTGCCCTACGACTATGTGGAAGACGAAAACCTGCGGGTAAAACTCTACGGTCGGATCGCCTCCCTGGCGACCGAAACGGAAGTACGCGCCCTGAAAAAAGAGTTCGCCGACCGCTTCGGCAAACTGCCCGCCGCCGTCCGCAACCTCTTTGAAATCTCCCGCATCCGGATTGCCGCCTCAAAGGCCGGCGTACAGGCAGTGCGCGTGCATCGGGAGCGCATCATTCTGACGCGCAACGGCCAGCCCCTGATGCCCGGCGGCCGCTACCCCCGCTTAAAAGCCAATGAAACGCCCTCCCGCCTAAAAGAAATCCTCAAATTCCTCAAAACAATTGAAAATCCAGATTGACGATCGACAATCTGGATTTACCATAGAGGCCATGTGGAAAGCCTTTCATCACCCTGACATTTCCCTCCCGATTGTTCGGCGACGCATTGGAATGGAACTTCTCGATATGCTGACTTTTCTCGGCGATGTCGCAACCCGCAGAGCATGGGTCTTCATTCAAAACCGCTCCCGCCCGAACCCTCGCGCATTCAACCAAGCTGTGGGGAGACTCTCAAAACAAGGGCTGATTATTCAGTCTCAAGGGCTCAACACACCCTCATTGAAAATTTCAGAAGAAGGCCTCGCCTTGATGGAAACCTATCTTCGCCCGGACAAGTGCTGGAATAAAAAATGGAACGGAATTTGGTATATCCTGATGTACGATGTCCCGGAGGCGGATCGCCCCTACCGAAACGTGTTACGGCAATTCCTCAAACATCAGCGCATGGGTTGCTTTCAAAAAAGTGTTTGGATCACTCCTCACGATATTCGCCCTCAATATGCCGACCTTGAAAAAGCGGCTGCCATTGAAGTCTTCGCCTGCCTTTTCGAAGCCAAAACCGTACTTGGAATGCCTTCGGAGAAGATTGTTTCAGAATCTTGGGATTTCGACCGCCTTTTCGAAGTTCAAAAACGATTCTGCGAGGTATACGAAGAAAATCTCGACCTTCTTCAGCAACCAGCCCTTCCAAGCATGGAAAACTTAATGCGATTGGCGGCAGAAGAAATGGATGCATTCCGAAGCGCATTTATCCTCGACCCCCTGCTTCCCGACGCCCTGCTCCCCAGAGATTATAAAGGAAAAGACGCCTACGACCTTCACCTGAAAATCACAAATCAAATCCGCCGATCCCTCTCGTCTGCAAATCCAGATTGACGATCGACAATCTGGATTC
>JAUXCB010000053.1 GCA_030619095.1 Verrucomicrobiota bacterium
GAGCGTCTGGCTTTGGAACCTCCTTAAACCGAAACTCCCCCTGCTCTGCCAGCTGGTCATTAAAGAGACCGAAACCTCCGGTTGCATCTACACAGGAACGTAGAGGGCTACTGATCGGCGGAGTCGATGCGGACGCTGGAACGGATGCCGCCCCGGGCCGTAAAGTCGCCGACCACAAGCAACTGACGCGGTTTGAGCAACTCAAACAGATCGCTGTAGATGCGGTTGGTCACATCCTCATAGAACGATCCTTCGTTGCGGAAGGAGAAGAGGAATAACTTCAGCGACTTGCTCTCCACGCAGAGTTCATCCGGGATGTATTCGATTGTAATACGTGCGAAATCGGGCTGACCGGTGATCGGGCAGAGCGAGGTGAATTCATCCGTTTCAAATTGAATCCAGTAGTCGCGCTGCGGATTGGAGTTTTTAAACGTCTCCAAAATGGATGCATCCGGCGTTTGCGGGTAGTTCATTTCGCCTTTTTTCAATAATTTCAAATTGTCTGTGTTGCTCATTATTCACCTCACTCCGGTTTGACCGAGAATTTTTAAACTCCGAAATACCCAAGCACGAAAGAAATCCCAAGCCAGAAAGCAAAAAGAAATCAATTTTCATAATTCGGATTTCGTCATTCGGACTTGAAGAATTCCACAAGTTCTTTAAATCCACACCATGTTTGATCGGCGGTAAATTCACCGGGATGGCCGATACCATAGGTCACAAATCCACTCTGGACGCCTGCGTTATGCGCCACTTCCAAGTCGGTGTGATGATCCCCGATCATCCAGGTGTTTTCCGGGCCGATGCCGCTTTCAATCATCAGCGCCTCGATCCCGTCCGGCGCGGGCTTGAGGTTCGGCAGATCTCCACCGCCCAAAATCCGAAAAAACCGGTCGCTGACTCCAAGGTGCCGTAGAATCGTGCGCGATGAATCGCCCGGCTTATTGCTCAGCACAGCCAGCGCATCCCCGGAAAGCGTATGTAGCCCCTCCACAACGCCCGGATAGAGAGCGGTTTGGTCCAGCATGTGTTCAGCATAGAATATTTTATTCCGTGCCAACGCCTCATCCACATCCACTTCAGCCCCCTGCAACGAGCGCTCTACCAGCTTGCGGATTCCGTCACCGATATATCCGGTCACGGTCTCCAGATCCAGTGGCGACAGTTCGTAATACGCCCGCATCCGGTTAATGCCGGTCGTGAGATCCACTCGCGCATCGGCCAGCGTTCCATCCAGATCAAAGATAAGCAGCCGTTTTTCCATTAGCCCCTCGCGGTGCCGTTTTTATAAAATGGAAGCCCGCCAACTGTTGCGGAAAACTGCTTGCCGCGAACTTCGACATCCAAAACGGTTCCAGCGGCGGCGGCCTCGGCCTTCACCAGAGCAAGCGCAACCGCTTTCTCCAGACTGGGCGAAAGCGAACCACTCGTGATGATGCCAACGTCTGCCCCCTGAAAAAACACCTTGTCGTGAATGCGGGCCGCGCGTTTGTTTTCAAACACCAGCGCGACCAGCAGGTCGACCGGGTTTTCGAGATCACGCATCACGGCATCGCGACCGATGAAGTCGAGATCCTTTTTGATGAACATGCCGCGGCTGACTGCGGCGGGCGTGCGGTCGCTGGAGAGCTCATGACCGTAGAGCGAATAGCCCATTTCAAGGCGCAGGGTATCGCGGGCGCCGAGGCCGATCGGCTTGATATTTTCGTTCGCAAGCAGTGCACGCCAGACCCGCACCGCCTCCGAGGCCGGGAGATAGAGCTCATAGCCAAACTCACCGGTATATCCGGTTCGGCTCAAGAGAACGTCCGTCTCCAAACAATTGAATCGTTCCGCCTTGAAATATCCAAGGTCTGGAAGGGGTTGGCCGATCACTGCTTCAAGTTCCTTCCTCGCGGTCGGCCCCTGCACATCCAACTTCCCCAGCTCGCTCGATCGGTCTGTAAAAACGGTATTGGCCGAAAGATGATTCCGCACCCACTCCGCATTGCCTTCAAGCGTGGCGGCATTGACCACGAGCATATAGCGATCCTCAGCGAGACGGTAGCAGGTGAGATCGTCAATCACACCGCCCTGCTCATTGAGCATAAACCCATAGCGGCACTGACCCGCCGCCAGAGTGGCGACTTTCATCGTCAATAGGTTTTCAAGATCTATCGCGGCGGTCGGCCCGCTCAATTCAAACTCGCCCATATGGCAAATGTCAAAAAGCCCGGTTTTTGTGCGAGCATGCTCATGCTCGGCCAGAATACCCTCATATTGAATGGGCATATCCCATCCGCCGAATTCGGCCATGCGGGCACCCAGGGCCAAATGTTCTTCGTATATCGGTGTCTTTTTCATAGCTGTGATAGCTCCTTCCATGTCATTTCCTCCACGCCCTCTATACTCCGGCCCGACCCCGTGTCCACCCGGATCACCGAACAGCCCGCCCGCTGCGCAGAAATCACCCCCGAGGGATGATCCTCAAAAACAAGCACCTCGGCGGGTAAAACATCCATCCATTCAAGGATCAAGCGATACATCTCTGGATCCGGCTTGCCATGAGCGACATCATCCGCCGTGCAAACCGCCTCGAACAGATCAATCATACGGCCATGAACAAGTGCATTTTTTACAAACTGTTTCGACGAGTTGCTTACCATCGCCAGCCGTTTTCTTCCACGCCATTTTTTAACAAAGTGAATCGCCTGAGGAAACACGTCGGCTTTGAGGCCGTTGATGTGATCTCTCTCCGAATCAATCAGCGTTCCGTCGAGATCGAAAATAAAGACCTTAAATTGAGTTAAATCGCTTCTCATATAAACCGCTAATTTCCACGATAAAATTTCCACTGGAAAGAATTTTTTAGGTTTTTTTTCAACAAAAACCCCCGGCACCCACCCACCCCGTTGGGGAACGTAGAATAAATTTGCCTCCGGATCGGCATCTGCGTATTCTCTGCCGCTTATGAAAAACAACTTCAGGCTCGTCCGGGAAGAATCCATCGCCGAATTCAATGGGGTTGCAAAAATATACCGCCATGAGCCGACAGGTGCAGAATATATCTCCATTGAAAACAGCGATACCAACAAGGTCTTCGGCGTCACCTTGCGCACCCCGCCATCCGACTCCACCGGTATTGCACATATTTTAGAGCACTCCGTCCTATGCGGCTCGCGCAAATATCCGCTCAAAGACCCCTTTGTCCAACTGCTGAAAGGTTCGTTGCAAACCTTCCTCAATGCCATGACCTACCCCGACAAAACTGTCTACCCGGTTGCCAGCGAGAACGTGAAGGACTTCTATAACCTCGTCGACGTCTACCTCGACGCCGTCTTTTTCCCTCGGATTACGCCCGCCTTTTTCTCTCAGGAGGGCTGGCACTACGAATTGGAGGATGCCGATGCGCCGCTCACCTGCAAAGGGGTGGTCTATAACGAAATGAAAGGGGTGTACTCCTCTCCCGACAGTGTTCTGGTTGAGCAGTCGCTACAGGTTCTCTTCCCCGACATCACCTATGGCCTCGACTCGGGAGGAAAGCCCTCCGACATTCCGAGCCTTACCTACGAGGCGTTCCGCGCATTCCATAAAACCTTCTACCATCCCTCCAACGCACGATTCTTCTTCTATGGCGACGACGACCCCGCCCAACGAATGGACATGCTCGAAACATACCTCAGCGGCTTTCAAGGCGATGCCGAAGAGCCTTCCTCAGCCGATTCCGCGATTCCGCTCCAGAAACCGTTTGAACAACCGGTCGAACTCAAAAAATTCTACGCCGCAGGGGACGAAGACGCTAAAGCATACCTCACTGTGAACTGGGCACTGCCGGAAAACACCCCCCATTTTTCTTTGATCGTGCTCGACTACATCCTCACCGGCACCTCAGGCTCCCCGTTGCGCAAAGCGCTGATCGAATCCGGCCTCGGCGAAGATCTCGCCGGGTTCGGCCTCGAAACCCATCTGCGGCAGCCCGCTTGGTCCATCGGGATGAAAGGCATCGATATGCCCAACCTTGGAAAGGTTGAAGCCCTTATTTTCAAAACATTGGAAAAACTTGCCAACGAAGGCATCGACCCCGGCGATATCGAAGCGGCCATGAACAGCTTTGAATTTGAGTTACGTGAGAACAACCAGGGTTCCAGTCCGCAGGGCCTATCCATTATGCTCAACATGCTCGAAACGTGGCTCTACGACCAGGATCCGCTCGCACTCGCCGCTTACGAAAAACCGCTGGCTACTCTCAAAGTTGACCATGCCCGCAACCCCCGATTCTTCGAAGAGCTCATCGAAACCTTCCTCCTAAACAACCGGCACCGCGCCACCGTCCAACTCCTCCCTGACACTGAAAAAGCCGCGCACGACGAAGCCGAAGAAGCCGACAGACTGCAAGCCGTTCGGGATGCCATGCTCGAAAAACAACGCGAGCAGACAATCCATATGCAAGCCCGGCTTCTTGAAATACAAAAAACGCCCGACACCCCCGAAGCGGTCAAAACCCTTCCGCTCCTCAAACGGAGCGATCTGGACAAAACCATCCGCACCGTACCGCGAGAAATCGAATCCATCGAGTTCGCGACCGTGCTCTTTCACGATCTGTTCACCGGGGGCATTGCCTATATCGACATCGGGTTCGACCTCCATGCCCTCGATGCTGACGACCTTCCATGGGTCTCGCTCCTCGGAAGCATGCTTCTGGAAATGGGAACAAAAAAAGAGGATTTCTCCTCACTCAGCCAGCGTATCGCACAGAAAACCGGCGGAATCTACGCCACACCGGTTCACGCGGCACTCGAAAACAGTCCAGAAAGTGTCGCCCGCCTCTTCCTGCGCGGAAAATGTATGAGGGGTCAGGTTAACGATCTGTTCGCTATTTTGAGCGACATCCTGCTGACCCCCTCCTTCGACAACCCCAAACGATTTAAAGAGATTTTGCTAGAGCAGAAAGCCGCGATGGAAAGCGGACTGATCCCCGCAGGACACTCTGCCGTCCTCTCACGCCTCAAAGCACACTACCACGAATCCGCCCGCGCCGCCGAAGCGATGGGTGGCATTGACTCCCTCTTCTTCCACCGCGATGTGGAAAAAACAGTTAAAGAGGAGTGGGTTGAAATCCTCGCACGGATCGAAACCATCCTGCAAAAACTTCTCGCGGGCGGACTGGTTGTTAATGTGACCGCCGATGCCAAAGACCGCGCACAAATTCTCCAGACCCTAAAACAATTCCTCGTACGTTTCCCGACATCGGAACAAACGATCTCCAAGCAGTGGGGCTTTTTGAAAACTCCGGAAAAATCTGAAGCCCTGCAGATTTCCTCACGCGTCAACTACGTTGGGCGGGCGATCAACCTGTTCGACAACGGCTACACTCTGCACGGATCGGCGCTGGTCATCACCAAATACCTGCACACCGCGTGGCTTTGGGAGAAAATTCGAGTCCAAGGGGGTGCCTATGGCGCCGTCTGTAAGTTTGACCCGCACTCCGGCGTGATAGCATTTGCCTCCTATCGTGACCCGAACCTGGCCGAGACTCTGGACATCTATGGACAAACCGCCGACTTCCTGAAAAACCTGACCCTCGATAAAGACGAACTGACCCGCGCACTCATCGGGGCCATCGGAGCCATCGACACCTATCGGCTACCCGATGCAAAAGGCTACGTCGACCTGCTGCACTGGTTGACGGATCAGACGGATGAAAAGCGACAGAAACGTCGCGACGAGGTTCTCGCGACCACCCCCAAAGATTTTAAATCCTTCGGAGAGGTTCTCTGTATGGATCATGCCGTCACGTCCGTTCTGGGCTCCATCGAAAGCATTCAGAAAAGCGGGCTTATATTCGACTCCTCCTTAAAGGTACTTTAAATAACAATGCATTATACTATTTTGAACCATGACCGCTTCGTTGAGATCCAGCTCGCCGGACAGGTGTCTCCCTGGGATATTCTAAAACTCATCCATGAGCTTTACCGGAAAGATCCAGAGAAACAAACTCCCGATTTGTGGGTGCTGGATCAGAATCTTGATTTTTCCATGCACTCCTTCCCGCCGGTTCTCAAAGGGCTTCTGAAACTAACCGCCCGGTTGGCTAAAAAGGGATGCAATAGTGCCATTCTCTCAGCGGATGAGTTCCAGCGAGCCGAAATAGACATGTACTGTCAGGAAGCCGCAACCCTGCCCTATGAGGTGCAAAACTTCACCAACCGCAAAAATGCCCTTTCCTGGCTACTGGACTAGTTGCGGTATTACAAAAGGCCGACGGCCTTTCTCAGCTTCTCCACTTCCCACGGATCGAGATGACGATGCTCACCCGTGCGGAGTTTTTCAAGCCGGAGCGGGCCAACCGATACGCGCAGAAGACGAACCACGTTTCGATCCAACACCTCCATCATGCGGCGGATGTGGCGATTGCGCCCTTCCCCCAGCGTCAAGGTGTAGCCGGGCTGGCTGGCAATCATACGTTTGAGAGGCTCCACGCGAAGCACCTTGAGCATTTCACCGCGAGAATTGAGCCCTTTATGCATCCGATCCATTTCCGTCTTCGTGAGCTCCCGATCGATCCAGACCTGATATTTTTTTTCAACATGGTGTCGCGGGTGCATCAAACGATGAGCCAGCTCGCCATCGTTGGTGACCAGCAACAGCCCCTCGCTCATCACGTCGAGGCGTCCAACGGTGTACAATCGGTTGGAGGAAGCGGGAAGCATGTCCAGAATTGTTTCGCGACCCTGCGGATCATCCGATGTGCAAATCACCCCGGGCGGCTTATTGAGCATCAGCCAGGTTTTTTCTTCCAGAACAACCGGCTTGCCATGATAGGCAACGCAGCTCTTTCCGGGTTCCACCTTTGTGCCGAGCTCCGTCACCACCCGTCCATCAACGGTGACGAGTCCCTGTTCGATCAGCTTCTCCGAAGCGCGCCGCGAAGCCACCCCGCACTCCGCCAGATATTTTTGTAATCGGATCATCATTATTTGAGAGGATAACAGGATGTTCGGGATGGGGCATAAAAAAACCCCGCCGTGGACGGGGTTCTCTGAAAATCGGAAAAGCCGAGTTATTCGGGTTTGGTTTTCGGGAGACCAAAACCGCGGTCGCCCTCTTTCCATTTACCTTCGGCCTGAAGCTTATCGATGCGCTCAAAACGTTTCAGAACGTTGCGTTCGACTTCAATCTTCGCGGCATTTTTCAAACTGGGGTGCATGGTCATAGTGCGTCTCCTGAAAATCTGTTTTTTGAATGAGCGGGAAAGAATAGCGTTTTCGCAGATGATGTCAAATATTCATCGTTCCGACTTACGCCCTCTTCAACATTCCACTTTTTACCGCTTGCGCATCGGGGCTCTGTTGCGTATAACATCCGCCTTTAATGGATGGCGCAATTGCGCGTCCGAAGCGAGTGCTCCACCGGTTTACCCCCGGAGAAGCCAAAGCGGATTGTTCAAAAAATGAACCATAGAAAGGGGTAATGCCATGTCCAATAAGACATTGACGATAGAAGACCTGTTGGATGCAGGTCTGCACTTCGGTCATCAGACCAAACGTTGGAATCCCAAAATGAAGCGCTTCATTTACGGCGCAAAAGGCGGGATCTACATCATCGACCTCCAGAAAACCCTCGTACACCTCAAGATTGCGCAGGAATTTCTGACCGACACCGTGACAAACGGTCGTAAAGTTCTGTTTGTAGGAACCAAAAAACAGGCACGCTCCATTATACAGGAAGCCTCTGAAAAAGCAGGCCAGCCCTATGTGATCCACCGCTGGCTTGGTGGCATGCTCACCAACAACCAGACCGTTCGTCAAAGCGTCAAGCGCATGGAAGAGCTCCAGGCTTTCTTTGCCGACGAAACCGGACTGAAATCCTTCTCCAAAAAAGAGCAATCTATGCTCCGCCGCGAGCTCACCAAGCTTGAGCGAAACCTCACCGGGATTAAAGATATGAGCTCCCTGCCCGGCGCCTTGGTGGTGGTGGACATCAACCGCGAAAAACTCGCCATTGCCGAAGCCCAGCGCCTCAACATTCCCGTGGTGGCTCTCGTCGACACCAATACGGACCCCGACCTCGTCGAATACCCCGTCCCGGGCAACGACGACTCGATCCGCTCCCTGACTCTGATTGCCGACGCCCTTGGCGGCACAGTGGCTGAAGCGCACGATGCCTACAAAAAAGCCAAAGCCGCCGAAGATAAGCGCCGCCGCGATGAGGCCGCCACCGCCAAAGCCGCCGCTGACAAAGCCGCTGCGGAGCGAAAATCCAAAGAAGACGTGGAAAAGAAAAAGCGTGCTGAAGTGTTGAAAAAGATTAAAGCGGAAAAAGAGAAAGCCGAGAAAGAGAAGAAGAAAGTAGCGGAGAAGGAAGAATTCAAAGCCAAAGAGGCCGCTAAAAAATCCAAAGCCGAAGAGGAAGCCAAAGCCGCCGCTAAAAAATCCAAAGCCGAAGAGGAAGCCAAAGCCGCCGCTAAAAAATCCAAAGCCGCCGCTAAAAAAGCCAAA
>JAUXCB010000214.1 GCA_030619095.1 Verrucomicrobiota bacterium
CCGCCGCGCCGTTTTACCGCGCCGAGGAATACCACCAGCGCTATTTCGAGAAAACCGACCGCCCCGTCTGCCATTTTTTCACAGACGAGTAGGGGCTTGGGAATACCCTCTCTGAAAAGACGCCCGGTCAGGTGGCCGGGCGCAGGGTTGAGACTCGCAACTTGCAGGCCGCCCTCCGCCGGACAGCCTTTTTTCCAGACATTGGAAAACTCCTTGTTTCTGTGAAATGACCAGTTAAACTAGTCGTTTGAAAAGAGGGGTTGTTATGAAAGAAATATCTGTAACGGAATTAAAAGCGCATTGCACACAGGTGATCCGGGAAGTGGCCGATACGCCCTACACCATCACCAAACGGGGTAAGCCCGTCGCTCTAATCACTCCCATTCAGGATGGGGACGACAAACGGCCCCAAACCGTCGCCGAATATATGGGCTCCATGCGGGGATCGGTCGCACGGTACGGCGATATCATTTCGCCGATTGATGAAGAGTGGGATGCCTGCAAATGAACTACCTACTCGATACACACGTCTGGATTTGGATGATGGACGATCCGAAGAGGATTCCCAAGAAGGTCGCCACAGCGCTTCGCAAGGAGAAGCACCCTTTGGCTATCAGTATAATGTCGGTTTGGGAAATCGCCAAACTGGTTCAAAAAAACAGAATCGATTTGAACATGACGGTAGATCGCTGGATTTATGGCGCACTTGATTCTGAATTGATTTGTAGGATTCAATTGGATGAACGGGTTGCGCTTGAATCAACCAAACTGCCCGGCGATTTTCATAACGACCCCGCAGATCAAATCATCGTCGCAACAGCCCGCGTTCATAATTTGACCCTGATTACCGCCGACCGCAAAATCCTCGCCTACCGCCACGTCAAGACCCTTTGGGATTGATTTCGTGACCGCCGACGCGCAACGAGGCTTGAGCTTGCGAAAGCAGTGACTGAAAGGAACGACCCCCCTCGGCGAAGGTTGGTTTTCAATGCTTGGAATTTATCGCTTGATCGCTCGGATAGTTGCGGCTCGCTGTTCCAGTATCTCTGCTTCTTTTTTCCTGTCGGTTTCCCGATAGAGAGCCGCCAGATTCTCAAGACTTGTACCTACATGAGGATGGTTGGAGCCAAGAGCCTTTTCCCGGATTGCTAACGAACGTTTATAGAGAGGCTCGGTCTGTGCGTACTGACCTTGGTTTTTGTACAGTAATGCGAGGTTGTTCAAGTCTGTAGCGACAAATGGATGATTTGGGCCGGAGGCTTTCTCATCAATCCAACACTCCCGTACTCCAACATTCCATACTTCCTAATCCAGAGTATTCACCAGCAAGCCGGAGCGGAGTTTTGGTTCGAACCAGGTGCTTTTGGGAGGCATCAGCAGGTTCGCATCCGCGACATCCATCAACTGTTGAATCGTGGTCGGGAAAAACGAGAAGGCGACCACGGCTTCTCCTGTATCCACGCGCCGCTCAAGTTCGGCGGTGCCGTGAATTCCGCCGACAAAGTCGATATCGTTGCTTTCGCGCGGATCGTCGATGCCGAGCAGGGGGCGTAGAACGCGATCTTGCAGAATGCTGACATCGAGCGCGCCGACCGGGTCGGACGGAATCGCCTCTTTGGGCGTGAGCGTGCTCCACGCTCCATCCATGTACATGCAAATCGCCCCCGACTGTTCCGGCGTAGATAGTTCACTAAGTGATATATCGAAGCTTTCGTTTAGTTTGGCGGTGAATTCATCGGCAGTTTGGTCGCCGAGGCTGAACACGACACGGTTATAGGGAAGCACCTTGAGCTGTGTTTCGGGGAAGATCACGGCGAGGAACCAATTGTAGGGTTCGCTTCCATCGTGGTTCGGATTGGCTTCGCGGCGCGCGCGGCCGACGGCGGCCGCGCTGGCGGAGCGGTGGTGACCGTCGGCAACGTAAAAGGCGGGAACCTCGGCGAAGGCGGCCGCGAACGTGCCGACTTCTTCGATTTTCCAGACGGTATGGACGATGCCATCGGGCGCGGTGAAGTGGTAAAGCGGGTCCGTGGCGGCGATTTTTTCCATCAAGCGACTGACCAGCTCGCTGTCTTTGCAGGTGAGGAAGACTGGGCCGGTGTTGGCGTTGAGCTCATCGACGTAGCGGGTACGATCCTGCTCTTTGACCTTCCGGGTGTTTTCGTGGATTTTAATCAGGCCGTTTTCGTAGTCTTCAATGTGACAGCCAGCGACGATGCCATACTGGAGGTGCTCGCCCATCTGCTGGCTGTAGAGGTAGAAGCAGGGCTGTTCCTCATGGATCAGTGTGCCATCGGCCATCATGCGTTGCAGATTCTCGTTGGCCTTGGCGTAAACCTCGTCGCTGTAGAGATCGGTTCCTTCCGGCAGATCGATTTCCGCCCGCACGACGTGCAGGAAGGAGTCCGGGTTTCCCTCAGCCAAAGCTTTCGCCTGTTGAGTCGTCACGACATCGTAGGGGACCGATGCAACGTCCCCGGCTTTTTTGGAAGCCGGCCGCCATGCTTTAAATGGATTAATTCTCATGGTTTTTCCTGAGGGGAAGGTTTCGTTTAAGGGTTTGGAGTGCGGAGTAGAGATGGCACCCGACACAAACCTTAAAAAAGGCTTCGAGGGATGCGAGCAGGATGAGAAGAACGGCCAGCACGTTGGCAATAAGATTCAGTTCCATGAATGCG
This sequence comes from Verrucomicrobiota bacterium, assembly GCA_030619095.1. Taxonomy (GTDB): domain Bacteria; phylum Verrucomicrobiota; class Kiritimatiellia; order Kiritimatiellales; family Tichowtungiaceae; genus Tichowtungia. Next base: position 2,679 of record JAUXCB010000214.1, read on the forward strand.
GTCAGGGTGATGATGGCGGTAAAAAAGAACCCGATTTTCGCGGCGAATATTTTTGGCCCCGCGTTAATCATTTCCGGTTTGAGACGGAGCGATTTTAAAATCGTTTTTGCGAGAAGTCGAAGCAGGCTGAGGGGGCGGTCGGTGAACCCTCGGACAAAAAAGTCAAAACAAAGAAAAAGGGCGATCCATTGGAGGGAAGAGAGGATTCCGACCAGCGTGAGGGTCAGCGTGAAAAGCGCGACGAGCCGAACGGCGGTCTCGTTAACTGTTTTGGGTGAAAATGGGCATTCAAGTGACATGGGGCTTCTCCGTTATTTTGGGAGAGAATACGTTGGATGCCCGTGGTTTAAAAGTTCCAAGCTTTGGAACTTTTAAAAGAGGGGCGCGGAGTGAAATTCCATTTTTTTACCGGTGCGCGGATGGGTGAAACTGAGAAAGGCGGCATGGAGTTTGAGCTGGCCGGGCGCGGGTCCCGTTCCGTAGAGGCGGTCGCCGACGATTGGGGTGCCAAGTCCGTGTTCGGAGGCGGCGTGCACACGCAGCTGGTGGGTGCGGCCAGTAATAGGAGTAAACTCTACTCTTGTTTTTTCATGGTCGGCGCTCAGCACCTTCCAGTGGGTGATGCCG
>JAUXCB010000022.1 GCA_030619095.1 Verrucomicrobiota bacterium
GAGATGTTTGGAGTAGATTTCTACGCCTGCACATCTCGACCGCGCATCTGCGTCAAACTTGCCAACTGCCGAATATAGGATAAAGTTCGCCGTTCAACCAATGGAATGGTAGTGAAATGAAACGAAAAAAATGGGTACTACTGCTTACAACATTGGGAGTAGCAATAATGGCGGATGCGCAACGCATCCGCACCAATATTGACTTTGGCTGGAAGTTCAAGGCGGGCGATTTCCCCGGCGCAGAGGCCCCAACGTACAATGATGACGACTGGCAGCTCCTCAATGTGCCACACGACTGGGCGTTCGAGGCGGACTATGCCCCCGACGGAGCGCAAACGGACAAGGGCGGCTACAAGCCGGGCGGCATCGGTTGGTATCGTAAAAGCTTCGAGCTTCCCGAGGAGTGGAAAAACCAGAACGTGCGCATTGCATTCGACGCGGTCTTTATGAACTCCGAGGTGTGGATCAACGGAACCTTTCTGGGAAAGCGACCCTATGGATACATCAGCTTTGAATACGACCTGACTCAACACCTCAAGTCTGGAAAGAATCTGATTGCGGTCCGGGTGGACAGCCACCTTGAACCCGCGACGCGCTGGTACCACGGTTGCGGAATCTATGGCCACGTGAACTTAGTGGCTACCGCGCCGCTTCGCATTGCGACGGACGGGGTGTTTGTCACGACCCCCAAGGTTTCCGATGCCCAGGCCCAGGCCGTGGTGACGACGGAAGTTGAAAACAACTCGGCGAAAACATGTACGGCAACTCTCACCACAACCCTCCTTGATCCCGAGGAAAGGACGGTTGCGGAAGAGGCGAAGACGATCACGCTGGAAGCTGGCAAAAACGGCTCCGTGGAACAGGCGTTTTCTATTGCCAACCCGCAGCGCTGGCAGGTCGGACAGCCCAATCTCTACACGGCGGTGAGCAAGGTTTCCATCGGAAAAACCAAGGTCGACGAAGTGGCCACCCACTTTGGAATCCGCACGGTGCGCTGGGAGGCGGAGACGGGCTTCTGGCTGAATGGTGAAAACATTAAGCTGCAGGGCGTGTGCGACCACTCCGAGGCCGGCCCCGTCGGCGCGGCCTACCCCGACGAGCTGCTGCGCTGGAAAATCCAGCTCCTCAAGGATATGGGCTGCAATGCCATCCGCACCGCCCACAACCCGCAAACCCCGATCTTCTACGACCTGTGCGATGAGATGGGCATGCTGGTAATGGACGAGGCCTTCGACGGTTGGACAAAGAAGGCTCCGCACGACTATGGCCAGCAGGCCTTCAATGAGTGGTGGGAACGCGATCTGCGCGCTTGGATCAAGCGCGACCGCAACCACCCGTGCGTCATCGTCTGGAGCCTGGGCAACGAGACCCACGGGGAAATCTCCAAAGATCTCGTCCGGGTTTGCCACGAAATGGATCCAACCCGCCTAGTGACCTCGGGTCGTTCCGGCACGGCGGATATGGATGTTGCCGGCGAAAACGGAAGCAGCGAAAACCAAAACTTTTTCATTAATCACAAGATGGACAAGCCCGTGGTGGCCACCGAGGCACCGCACACTTGGCAGGTACGCGGGTTCTACCGCTCCAAAACCTGGTGGCGCTTCCGCTTGTCCCCACCCAAAATCCGGGAGGGCAAAGGCCCGTTCCCCTGTCCGGACATGACGGACGAGGAAATCTTTACCTACGACTGGACTGCTCCGGAAAACCGAAGCAAGAAGCAGCAGTTCAATCCTTCGTACGACACGGGAATAACGCGGATCACCGCCCGCAAACATTGGGAACTCGTGCGCGACCTGCCGTGGCATAGCGGCCACTTCCGCTGGACAGGATTCGACTATCTCGGCGAGGCGGGCTATGTGCATGGTGGCTGGCCCTTCCGCGCCTTCATGGGCGGGGCGCTCGATCTGGCCGGATTCAAAAAAGACCTCTTCTATTTCTACCAAAGCCAATGGACCACCCAGCCGATGGTTCACATTCTCCCGCACTGGACGCATCCAAAAATGAAAGCCGGAACCCGGATTCCGGTCTGGGTCTATTCCAACTGCGACGAAGTGGAGCTCTTCCTCAACGGAAAATCACTCGGCAAAGACACGCCCGGCAAAAAATGGGATGAGATGCAGTGCGGCTGGATGGTGCCGTGGACGCCCGGAACCCTCAAAGCCATCGGCTATAAAAACGGGGAAAAGGTGGTTCGCACCTCACAGACCACCGCAGCTGTACCCGCTCAACTGAAGCTTTCCGCTTCGGGCAAGACCTGCCCGATCGTTACCGTGGTTCTCGCCGATGAAAAAGGAATCATGAACCCCTACGGCGAAAACCGCGTCCACTACCACATCGACGGCCCCGCACGCATTCTTTCGCTCGAAAGCGGAAACCCGGTCAATGTGGAAAACAATATCGCTACGTCGCGCACCACCTTCTTTGGCCTCGGGCGTGCCTTCCTGCAAACCACTTCCGACGAGGGCGACCTCGCCGTGGTGGCCGGTGCCATCTGCGGCGAAAAACAACTGATGACCTCCCATAAAATTTCGATCGATGTGCAGTCGCTGGCAGTGCGCGGCACACTGGAATTGAACGCGATCAAGGTGCTCTACTCCACCGACGGCTCGCAGCCGTCCAAAGCGTATGACGGCCCGTTCTCCGTCGAACCCAACACCGTGGTCAAAGCCGATGTCTTTAGCGGCAAAAAACGGCTCTTCAGCATGGAGGAAAAGTTTGGCCCCGACCAAGGAATCTACTGGCCCGACAGCAACGCCGCCGCCACCCAAACCGCGATGGGCGGCGAACAGGCCGAGGACGCCACATTCGAGGGGGCGAAGGTTTCCTCCAAGGGCGAAGGCTACCACGGGAAAGGCTACCTCGATTTTGGCAACAAGAAAGGCGCTTTCGTGGAGTGGTATCAGGAAAACGACGGCGGCCCGCACAACGCCACGCTGGCCATTCGCTACAGCGGGAAAAAGAACGGCACAAACGGTCGCAGCATGACGCTTGCCGTGAACGGGAAATCAACGACCCTTTTCTTCCCCAACACCCAAGCCGATGGAACCGACTGGAAAACGATCGAAACCAAAATCGCGATCGGGGCGGGCGCCAATACCCTCCGCCTCACGGCCCTCGAAAACGGCGGCATGTGCATCGACGAAATCGAAATAAAACAAGCCCCCCTCATCAGTTAAATAGCCGAGAGAGGTTGCTCTCCACCACCGAATGTAGTATCCAGGCATCCCGACGATTCTTATGATAATCTGGCTCAAAACGAAAGTGCGAAAGATTCTGGACACTAGCAGAAAAACCCATCAAGAAGGAAAAATATGAAGAAATTACCCTGTTGCTTAAGCTTGGTTCTGCTGACAGGAGCGGCTTATTCGACCCCGGTTCCATCGCTGGAGTTTCAGGCGAATATCTCCAACTGGCTGACCTCTTGTTCAAAAGAAATAGCGAGCAACAAAACCTGTGCGGGCATGACCGATATGGGGATTTCCTCGGTCGCCATTTCAATCTTTCAAGAAGAGGGGAAATCCTTTGCCGTCGCTAGAATTGAAACCTCGCTGCCGGACGCCCAGTCCGCATGGCTAAGCAACAGCAATCTGACCCAGCTCATACAAGTCGCAGACCATGAGTTCCGGTGGGTTCCAACAGAAACCAACAGTACACCCTTTCCTATGCTTAACCCGGAAAGTATGCGTGTGCGGTTTGTCAACGACACCATTCTAATCGCAGACAGCACCCGGTTCGCCTTTGCGGAGGCAATAGATTTATCCACAAATACAACTCAACTGGTGCAGGGATCCATTCGGATCGCGGACCTCCTCTCCCCTTTATGGGACGCCGCCGACAAAACACTTGCCAAACAGGAGGAGGGGTTCGGCAAAGCAATCATGAGTGCCATCCTGAAATCAGCGAAAGAGCAAATGGTATCCATTCAGGATATCCCCTCCATCACCGTCAATATTAAATCCCCGAATCATGACAAACGCGCCATGACGCTGGACCTTGAATTCAGCGACCCCTCTTCCGCCGAAACCATTATCTCATTACTCGACAGCTCCACCGATGCGTGGAAAGACCCCTCCATAACCAAAAAACAGCTCAGCCTGTTCGGGTTGTTCGACACCCCTTATTTCCATGGAGCGACGAACAGTCAAAACACACTGCAAGTCGCTTACGAGTGGCCTTCAAAGGAAGATGCTGAGATATGGAAACAGATTATGGGGTCTGTGATAGGCGGCCTGTTCAGCTTTGAAAGTTCCGATTCCTACCCGATTCATGAAGAAAGTATCCTGCCCACCCCGGAGTTTAAAAATATCCCGGAGTTCGACCGTGCGCAGATCGAAGCGGACATCCGGTCGTCCCTCTTTCTGGAACATGCCTGGAGCGACAGTATCAATCTATCGGTTGACTATCTCTCACTGCCCAATGCAGATCTACTCGAGGGCACACTGACGGATGTTCGCATAATGAGCACAAACGGGGTGGATGTCGCGACCGCTGAACGTCCGGGAAGTTTTGGATACAGCTCCAACACGAAAAGCGGAAGCCTGCGGCTCAGAACATTGAAAGACGGCCCCAAAGCCGACACCGCATCCTTCACGCTCAACCTGAGTATTCCGGTGGAGATTGAGCAATTCACTCTGTCTAAAGAAACCCCTCTGATTGAAAAGGACAGACGGGGCCTCTGCCTGCTCTCCATCAGTAACTCCGTGATCCAGTTACGTTCAAAGGGCATCTCGCTTCGCGAAGCAAAAATCTACGCACTGAACGAGCAGGGCGACTTTCTGGGCTCCAGAAGCGGCTTGCGCTCCGAGGCTCACTGCCGGAACGAGTACGACGGCCTTCCCGTCTCCGTCAAGGTGGTCCGGCCTGTAAAAACCGAGTCGATTGCAATCTCTTTCAAGGATTTCCCAGTGAATAAAGAGAGTAAATTAAAAATGCCCTCCTCCCCCACCCATGCAGTTATTACACGCTATGCGGCGACCTCCATAACGGAATTATCAAATCCGGATATGGATGCTATCGATAAATGCTCTGTCACGCTGAATACCAATGGAACAACCTCACTACGCTTCCCGCTTTCGTCACGCACAAAACTCAAAAAGACAACCATGCAATCCTACCTGACCGGCACGAAAGAATTCATCTACCGGGGGTCTCCTGGCGGCTGGTCGATGTCGGGAGGAAGCCTGATCTGGTCGCTGGCCCCAACCAACGCTCTGGGCCAGGCTTCGGCTATTTTCGGAGACGTTGACCTCACCCTGCGAACCGGCATTTCCACGCACTCCACAGAGGTGTCAACCAACGAAGTCCCTCTCAGTCCCGGACAGGATCTCCCGTCCGCCTCTGTGGAACACAACGTTGTATGGATTAAAAGCACACAGGATGGCGAAGTTCTGGATATTCAGGCTTTTGACTCAACGAGCCGCCCGTTGAAAAAAGATAATCGCACGAGTTCGAGCAACCATAAAAGGGGCTATTTCTTCTGGGGGATGCCCGCTAGCGTAACCGTCACCTACTCCGCATCGCAGACCAACACCGTCGTCCCGTTCGAAATCGAACTCAAAGAGGGTGGACTGAAAGAAATCCCGGCGGTGCGGAAAAAATCACGTCGACTCAAAGAATTCATCACCGAGGTGAAAGATATTAACAATAAAAGCCGTCGTTGCGGCACATTGCTCTCCGGAAATCATTACATCACAGGCCGAAACAGTAAACCGGCAGCCCATATCCCGCAGGAAGTAGCTCAAGCCGACCCTTCCGGCGTGGAAATTTTTGGATATGATCTGACTCCATATAAAGGATACACCTTCCAGCGCATTCCATCGGAGAGCGATCTCAAAAAAGAACAGAAGCTCAAAGAACACAGCTGGGCCGGCGGGTCATTCGAGTCCACGGGACACTCTGGCACCGGCGCACTACTGGCAATGCCGGTCAATTCGGGAGCCCCTGCGATTCTTATCCAATGGAGTTCAGTCTACGTAAACTACAACGACTGCTCGGAATTTAAAGTGGTTCCCTCCTCCTCAAGAGATAGACAAAAAACCGGCTGGATCCAGCTCCGATAAAACGACCCGAAAGGGTCAGAAGAAGGCGCTTTGCGGGAGCTGAAAAATAAAATGATGAATTAGGCGACCGGATTCTAGTCTGCGATCAAGCATCTTCATTGTAGAGGATTCTTTTTATTTTGGCATCCGCTGTCCGTCCGCAGGAAGCGGTTGAAGCCCGCGGCGGGCGGCCTCTTCGGCGAAGCGGGCCATCCAGGGCGGGGAATAGTTCCGGCCCATCCGGTCGAGATCGTCGAGCGAGCGGTAGTCGCGGGTGACACAAAACGGATCCGGCGTGGGTGGCAGACCAAAGTTAAAGGCGGCCGCTCGCATCACCATCCGCTGGAGACGACAGGCATAGGTCTCCGGATCTGCTGCGGTTAGCGGCTGGGTGTTGATCAGCGCCACGGCATCATCCGCAAAGATGGAAAGATGTTTTTCATCCCCATCGATTCCGGCCAAAACAATCAGGGAAACATCGGCATCGGCTTTCAGGCGCAACACGGATTGTTTCAGAGCCTCCACACTCTCCGCTCCGGCAAGGCGGGGCTTTTCCACCGTGCGGATCGGCACGTGAAGCTCCTTTTCAGCAAACGCGCGCAGGCGCTCCAGAAGTTCCTCGTCGACCGCAGCCACATTCATGATCGTAATCGCGTTCTCCTGCTGGGGGCGGGCACAGCCGGTTGAGAGAAAAAGAAGACCGATAAGCAAGCTCGTTAGTTGTCGCATAAAAAAACTCCATTTATTAAAAAAACCGGTTACTATCTTGTCGCTTTTTAGACAGAAAATTCAAATCTCTTTTTATGCCAACATTTAACTACATTGCCCGCGACAGCAAAGGAACACGCACAGATGGCACGGTGGAGGCCGCTGACCGCAGCGCGGCACTGCTCCTGCTTCAGCAGATGGGTTGCGCCCCCCTTTCGCTGACGCAAGCGGCCGGAGCCAGAAAAAGCAACGGTTCCGCAAAATCAAAAATTAAGTTTAAATTTTCCACCGGGCAAAAAACCCGCATGAAACCGCGCGCCATGCTGCTGTTCTCCCGCGAACTGGCTGACCTGCTTTCATCGGGCATGACGCTGGGTCGGGCGCTTCATACGCAGGCACGACGCGGCTCCGAGACGGCCGCTTCAACCATTATCAAGCGTCTGCGCGACGAAGTGGTACAGGGAAGTTCGCTTTCCGATGCGCTGAGGATCTATCCCGACACCTTTCCCAAACTCTACGTGAGCATGGTGCGCGCAGGGGAAGCCAGCGGCGCACTCGTCGAGGCCCTGCAAGGACTTTGTACGCACTACGAGCGGGTGCAAGAAGCCCGCAGCAAAGTCGTCACGGCGATGATTTACCCCTGTATTGTTCTGGGGGTCGGGGTTTTGTCGGTCGTCGGACTAATGATCTTTATTGTCCCGAAGTTTTCGACCATCTTCGATGAACTGGGCGGCACCATGCCCCTGCCCACCCGGATTCTGATGGGTATCAGCAACGGGATGATCCAGTACGGCTGGCTCATTCTTCTGATTCTTGGCGGGGCAGGCATTGCCTTCCGTCGCTACATTAAAACGCCGGATGGCAGAAAATGGATGGATGCCCGGCTGCTTCAACTGCCGGTGGTTTGTAAAATCACACAAGCCAACGCCTTTGCCCACTTTGCCCGCACCCTCGGAACCCTCATCCGCAACGGAGTTCCCATTCTCAAGGCGCTCACCATCTCCGAAGAAACCGTGGGCAACCGTGTGATTGCGGAAGAAATTTCCGCTGCGCGCACCCGCGTCACCGACGGATCGAGTATTTCCGGGCCGCTGGCGGCGGGCGGGGTCTTTCCGGAACTGCTCACCGATATGCTCGCGGTCGGCGAGGAAACCGGCGATCTGCCTGGCGCACTCGCTCAGATTGCGCGGCGTTATGATGAAGAGCTCGATTTCAGTATCAAAATTCTGACCACCGTTCTGGAGCCGGTTCTGATTCTTGGTGTTGCGCTGGTGATCGGCTTTGTGGCCATCAGCATGCTCATGGCGGTCTTCGACCTGACCAGTGGCCTGGGCGTCTAAAGAGAAAAATGAAACTTGAAACTCGAAATTTGAAAGGAAACAACATGAAAAGGAACAACACTCCAGCACTCCAACATTCCAGCACTCCACTCTCCCGAGGCTTCACCCTGATTGAGATCATGCTCGTGGTCGTCATCATCGGCATCATCATTAGCATCGCCGCGCCGAAGATCGGCGGCAAGCTCGGCAAAGCGCAGAACGTGGCCGCGCGCGCCAGTCTCAAAAGCATCGAAACCGCCATTAGCAGCTACGAAATGGACAACCTGCGCCTGCCGGACAGCCTGGAGGATCTAACGAAACAACAGAACGGCAACGGCCCTTACCTCAGACCGAGCGAGCTGACAGATCCCTGGAGTCAAAAATATCAGTACTCCAAGGGCGGCGCCCACGGAATGGGCTTCGACCTCTCCACCACCTCTCCCGATGGCGACAGCTTCAACAACTGGGACTAGGCGCGGCTTCGCCGCTTGAATATCGAACACCAAACAAGGAACTGAAAAATGAAGAGGTATTTCCCTTCGCAATTCGATATTCCTTGTTCGATGTTCTGCGGTTCAAAGGGGTTTACCCTCATCGAAATCATGCTGGTGGTGGTGATTATTCTGATTGCCACCGCTGTCGCAACACCGGTTTTTAGAGGAACATTCAAATCCACACAAATGACCGACGCAACACGCTCCACTGTTCGGATGGCCCGCTTTGCGCGAAGTCTCTCCATTCTGAGGCAAAGCGAATGTGTGCTTCACTTTGAGGAGGATCGACTCGTCCTGACCTGCGCAGCTCCTGCTGAACCCAAAACAGAACGTCAACTGCCACAGGACATCCAGATCGGTTCATTTGAGAATTTATCGGAGGAACACTCCCCCGACAACGCCCGCAAAGTGCATTACTATCCCAACGGCATGAACGACGGATTTGAGCTAGCCCTCGAAGACGACCAGGATCACCGCCGCATCATCAAATGCCAACCCTACTCTGGAAAGGTCACCGTCGAGGAATGAAGGGAAACTGGAATAGTGGAATGTTGGAGTATTGGAATAGTGGAAAAGGTAGAGTTTCCGGGCTTTGGAAATCCATGGTTCCATCATTCCATCATTCCATCATTCCGGCCCGCAAAGCGGGTCTCACTCTCATCGAGGTCATGCTGGCGATTGTCATTTTAGGGATTGGTTCGGGCGTTCTGATGCTGGCGACAGCGCGTTGTATTGCCGTGGTTTCAAAAGCGCGCCACTACAGCAACGCCCAGCGGCTCATCCTTCAGGTCGGTGCCGAACACCCGTTGAACCGCAAAGAAGTCGAAACCGGAACCGAGTCGGGCGATTTTGATGACGGCTACAAATGGGAGCGCGAAATCATCGAACCGGAAAGCGAAGAGCGCGAGGGTCTCTACACCGTCCGCACGCGGGTCAGCTGGTCAACCCGCGGCACAGAGCGCTTTGAGGAAGTCGTCACCTGGCACTTTGTCGAGCCGGAGGAATTCGGGAGATGAGGGAACGTATGGGAGTCAGGGAGTATGGGAGTCAGGGAGCTGGAAGCCAACACGCCCCTACGCCCTTACGCCCTTACGCCCTTACTCTAAAACCACGAAGGGCTTTTACTCTGCTGGAAATCCTCATCTCCATGGTGATTCTTTCCATCGCGCTGACCCTGGCCTGGCAAACGTTTTCTGCCGCCACCCGGGCGTGGACCGGGGGACGCAAATTGATGGACACAATGCATCACGGTGATTTCGTACTCTCGGAGCTTTCCGCCGCGCTGCGCTCCATGGCGTTTTTCGAGTCCGCACCAGAAAAATATGGTTTCCGGATGGACAACAATCCGACCGGTTCTGGCGAACACTCCATCAGTTGGGTGACAGCCAGCCCAGCGTTTATCCCGCGCGGGGATCGCTTTGAGACGGGCCTTCATCGCATTGAGGTGGGGGCGGGAACAGATGAAGAGGGAGCCGAGGGGTTGACGGTTACTGTCTGGTCGCACCTGACGGACGAGGAGGGAGAGTTCGAAAAGAAAAGCTGGTTCATTACCGACACCATCAACGGGCTGAGCTGTCGGGTATATGATGACCATCCGGATGAGGAGCGCTGGAGAAACGAGTGGGAGCACACCAACAAAATTCCGGGGCTGATTGAGATCACCCTCTACGCAGACCCGATCAAAAAGCAGGACGATCCGGTTGAATTCCGCCAGCTGATCGAAATTCCGCTCGGCCCACCCATCACCGATGAAACCCTTTCGGAGGCCAGATGAGGAGGAGGTTCCATCATCTAAAAACCCACCCCGGCCTGCGACCACCCCTCCCATGGAGGGAAATAAAATGCCGCACGGGAAGTCCCCTCCTTTGGAGGGGTGCCGGAACGGCGGGGTGGGTTATGGAAACCGATTAGAATGAACATCCCAAAATACAAATCAAATTTAAAACCGTTTGCCAAACAGCTACGATCGAACATGACATTGGCCGAGGTTTTGCTTTGGAAAAGGCTTAATCGTCGACAGCTCGGCGTACGATTCAACCGGCAAAAACCGATTTCAAAATGGATCGTCGATTTTTACAGCAAAGAGCTTCAACTCGCCATCGAAGTGGATGGGAACAGTCACAACTTCAAAAAGGCAGAGGATGATGAACGTCAGCGCCATTTGGAATCCCTCGGAATTCGATTTTTGCGGTTTTGGGATTGTGAAATTAAAACCGACATTGAATCTGTGATTAAACGAATTGAGCAATGGATACAGACGAACCCACCCCGGCCTGCGGCCACCCCTCCCATGGAGGGGATTGGAGAGAACCCACCCCGGCCTGCGGCCACCCCTCCCATGGAGGGGATTGGAGAGAACCCGCCCCGGCCTGCGGCCACCCCTCCCATGGAGGGGATTGGAGAGAACC
>JAUXCB010000081.1 GCA_030619095.1 Verrucomicrobiota bacterium
CCGAATTGTTCCCGCAAATATTCACCTTTGAAACTGCGGCCGTCCTCCATATGCCAAACTCTCATCTCGGCGGAACCCATTCCGCAGAACACCGCACTGATTAAGAGAATATATAAACATTTCATTGCACCTGTCCTGTCTCCGTTTCGATAATGATCAACCGAATCAATAAATATTAAACATCAAATCAGAATCCAGATTGATTTCATTTCGTATCAATTTGTATTGAATCTTGGCCTTCACCGTCTCCGAAAACTCTGCGGTTTTAAAAGCCGGTAAAAAAGGCAGTCCATTCTCATTTCGCTCATAGTCTTCACTCTCATCTTCGATCGCCAGAAGAAAACCGCAGAATCCCCCCTCGTCCCCCATAAGAACCTCCATAACGACCGGCTCTTCCGCCTTCATCTCGAACCATTCCCCGACCTCTGCGCCGGTATAGCCCATGTAATATTTCTGGTTCTCGTCGCTCGAAGAGGTCCATGGAATCATTAAATTCTTGTAGGACGGCCATGTGAATGCAAATACGATTTTTCCATTGATTCGAATAAAGAGATACAGGTCGGCATACCCCCAGAACCGGAATCGCCCGGAGGTCCGGCTGGCAATCTTCCCCTTATAGAGAACCAGCCAATCGTGCGTATTAAAGTCTGGATCATTCTGTCCAAACGCCCGCGGCCCCATAATCGACATGGCCGGAGGAACCATAAACTGGGTCGCATACAGCTTGTTGGGCGCACGATATAAATGGCTAAGAGCAAGCGGGTTCCAGTTATTTTCATTCAGTTGCTTCAATGTCTGATCTAGGTTTGCAGACGTCTCATTTCCCATGCGGTCATATGAAAGAGAGAAAAATGTTCCTTCGAAATCGTTCCCGACCGAAATCGACTCTGTCCCCCCGAACAGAGTAACGTTAGAAATGTCAGGAAGCAGTTCATATCCGCCGGGGCCTCCACTGAGACCGGAGCCTGCACCGGAGATCGCCGGCAGATGAATATCCGGCACCCCCGCGACGCGTTTAGAGACAATACGCTGTACGGAACGAGGCTTGGATTTGTTTTTCATTTTCACCCGCGGCTTCTTCAAATCCATCGGCGGGCGCTCAACCGGCGGCGGGGGAACAAACTTCACCGGCTCTTTATTAACGATATGAAAAACAACCAGCCCCCCGGCAAACAGCAGGATGGCCGCGTGAATCGCTGCACTGACGATTACCGCCGTCGGGGCCCCTTTAATCAATCCTGTGGTGCTTTTTATAATTCGTCTCATTACAAACTCTTACTGAACGTTAAGCTTTTGACCTTGGCGGCCGCACAGGCATCCATCACATCAATGACGCGCTTGTGGATCGCGTCCGGGTGAGGCAGCAGGTTCACGAAAAACGGTGAATGCTGCGATGCGGCGACCTGTTTGAGACCGAGGAGATGGCTCGCCAGCTCATTGAGCATGTCATCTTCCGGCGGGAAGTGCATCCCTTCCAGAACCACGGTGCCGTCCGAATCAATTTCAATCAGTGCTTCAATCGGAAGATCCACCTTCTCTTTCGCCTCGATATTGGCCGGAATAATAAACGAGATATCCCCCTCTTTTTTAATCAGCGAAGCCGTCACCATAAAATAGATCAACAACAAAAAGACCACGTCAATCAACGGCGCAATTTGGAGTTCAACTTTTCCATCTCCAGCAATTTTATTTTTATTCAATCTCACGGCATCACTCCAGGCAATCGCATCTCTCAGCTGTCAAACGCAGAAAAAATCAGATCGGACGCCCCGACTTCTGCGCAGGCCTCCATGAGTTCCTCGTTCACTTTATATTTCACCCTCTTATCGGCGCGAATCAAAATCCTCAACTTGGAATTTTCGATCAATCGCGGTTCCAGCAATAATTTTATTTCGTCCAAGGTGACAGGAATCATCCCTTTATAGAACGTTCCGTTGGCATCCACCGTGATCTCAAAACGACCCGTGGTATCGTCCGGCACCGTAGAATGCCCGGCATCGGGAACCTCGACCTGCAACTTCTCATCGATAATGGTTGAAGCCACCAGGAAAAAAATCAGCAGCAGGAAGACCATATCGATCATCGGCGACATATCGACCGCAATCTCATCCTCTTGTTTATTTCGAATCTTCATCAGCTTCCTCTGCCCTCCAGATGAGGGCGCGCACGTTAGTCGCTCAGTTTTTCGAGATCTTCAACATCCATAAAGGTCAGTGGTTTTTCGCCGGTTTCCAATGCGTCGAAAAGATAGCTTAGATTCCGGCCCAGAGTGGCCAGCGTTTTGTCAAAGCGTTTCTTGAAGTAGAAGAAAAACGCCATGGCCGGGATCGCGATAATCAGACCGGTCGCGGTGGTGATCAACGCTTCTCCGATATTTCCAGCCAGCTTCCCGGGATCGCCCATGCCGCTCGCGCCCATCGTCTGGAAGGCCTTGATCATCCCCATCACCGTACCGAGCAGTCCCAGCATCGGAGAGGTGGCCCCAATGATCGAGAGGTAGTCGATCGGCTTCATCAGCTGCGTCATCTGCTCCACGGAAGCCTCTTCGACCGAATCTTGAACCTTCTGAAAATTCACCTCCCCTTTCATGCAGCGCTCCAGGCCGGCAGAAAAGGTATTGGTGAACATGGACGGATGCTTGCGGCAATAAATGAGTGCCTCCCGCACCTTTTTATTGAGCATCATATCTAAAAGTTCCGGAAGCATTTCTTTGTGCAGAAGTGTTTTTTCCCGGAGAGAGACAAAGTTTTGAACAATAAAAGTCACCATCGCAAACGAGAGGATTCCCAAGGGAACCATCGTGACTCCACCGGTCTTAATCAGATCCCACAGCGTCGCATTCTCTGTCGTCAGCGCGGCACTACTTGTTGTCGCGACCTCTTGAGCGAAGGCTCCACCTGCCAGCATCATCACACCCATCCAACTTATCGTTTTCTTCATGTTACACCTCTCCATTCTCATTCCGATTTTTCGGATTGCTCCATTAATTGTTTAATCTTTTCACTCAGCCGCTTTGCTTTTTCTGCTGGTTCTGTTCCTTCATAAAACGCCTGAACCTGTCGGGCGGTCGCATCGGCCTGCTTGAGCATGCCCAGTTCCAGATAGAGCTCCGCGATCTTCAGGTCACCTCGTGCAATCCATTTTTTATTATTCGCATGCTGCACAACCATCAACGACAGCGTCTGGATGGCGCGTTCGAGATCCCCCTTGCCCTGTTCAATACCGGCCTTAAAAAACAACTTTTCCGCCGGATCCGTAATGGTTTCCATTTGCAGTTCCATGGGCGAAAGAGTCTCCATGACCGAGTCGGGAGCTTCTGCGACGACCGGTTCCGCAACCGAAGTGATTTCATCAGCGGACAACGTGCCGGCGACGGTGAACAGGATTAACAACAGATAGATCCGCTTCATTATTCAGGCACCTCCGCCTCAAGCACTACGGTTATATTGGTCTGGGTTCCTTGAGTCAGCAACGTGTTGATTTCCAGAACTTCGTCTGCCCCCAGCGCATTTTTTGCCTCCACGGCCTGCGGCAGATGATTTACATATTTATCGAACAGCATCGCCCGGAAGGTATTGCGCATATCATTTTCGAGTCCCAGCGTCTGCAAGCATCGAGCACTGGCGAGGTATCCCTCGGCGGCCCAGTAGCCCTTGGCATACCCTTTATATTGGAAGTAGGTGCGTTGATACCACCCGAAGGCCTTGCGCAGTTCTCCGCCGGTCTCCTCCACTGAACCTAAATAAAAGGTTGCTTCCGCATACGCCGCGCCGCGCCACTCGCGCACGGTCAGCAACGCGCGAAAGGTTTTGCGCGCGGCATCGAGATCCCCGTTTTGAAGCTCCACCCGACCTTTCAACATCTGGGCCCACACCACATCGGAATCGACTCCGTAGATCGCCTGCGCCTCTTTAGCAATTTTCAAAACCTCATCGTACTCCCCGGCGGCGAACAGCCCGAATCCGCGCAGTTTGAATGCCGTACGCATGAAATCGGACTCCTCATAACGGGTCTGGAAGATCATCAAGATTTCTTCTGACCGCGAGTAGTCTTTCTGCTCAAACGATGCATCGCAAATGACGGCGAGAACCGGTGGCGGAGCCTGAGTTAAATCATCCAGTTCCGAAATCAGCTGATGGCCGAGCTCCGTTGAAGTCCCCTCCATTTTCGCCAGCAAAACGCGCAAGCGCAGCTGAAGAGGCACCTGATCCGTTTCCCGAAGCGAGGTGCGCAGGTTCTCTTTCAAGACCTGACGTTCATCCGCCTCCAGCGTCTTGGAAATATTGATCAGTTCGGAGATAATCAGATCCACCCCGTCCTGTTGCACCGTTCCTCCATATTTGACAATGGCCTCGCGATAG
Organism: Verrucomicrobiota bacterium; assembly: GCA_030619095.1. Lineage (GTDB taxonomy): Bacteria > Verrucomicrobiota > Kiritimatiellia > Kiritimatiellales > Tichowtungiaceae > Tichowtungia. Next base: position 4,362 of record JAUXCB010000081.1, read on the forward strand.
GTTTCCAGCGCCTCGACGGTCAGACCCTGTTCCAGTTTAATTTTTCCGATCCAATAGGCCGCTTTAGCTACATCGGCCTTCTCGTCGTACTGATCCAGATAAGCATTCACCGTATCAATGATTTCATCATAGCGAGATTCCTGTTCAAACATGGCGACCATCTGAAAAACCGCGTAGGTCGCCTGCCTCGGGAGACGCGCTGTGGCGATCGCCTCTTCGTAATCCTTTTGTGCCAAATCCAGCATCTCACCCCCCTTCGACGCAAACAGATCACCGCGCAGGCTGCATGCGTCCGGATAGACCGCACAGTCGGGCCAGGAGTCGATCACCTGAGTAAAGCGTTTCCCGGCCTCCTCATATTTTTCCATTCCAAACAGACAGATTCCGCTGTGGAACGTCACAGAGGGCCGCCAGGTTCCGTCGGGCCAGGTGTTGGAATAGGCATCGAATTCAGCCAGAGCCTTTTCATGTTCTTTCAAAAACAGGCGGGTCATGGCATGCCAATAAGTCGAACTCTCCTGTCGGTGAGAGTCGGGGAAACGAACCATAACCTCCTCAAACCCGTCTTTTGCCGCTTGATAATTCAGCAACACCATATCGGCAATCGCCTGCATATAGTAGAGTTCGCATTCATACCGGAGAATCCCGGTGCCATTCGACGGGACAAACTTTTCGATCGTCGGGAGCAACTTTTTAATCTCTTTCCAGTGCTCTTGTTCCTGATAGGAACTCGTCAGTGCGAGGGCCACCATCCGAGGGACCAAGCCTTCCCAATGAGTCTTCAGGAATCTCCATCCGCGCTCTTCGACGAGGTCATATTTTTTAAGCGGATTCACCAAAACCATCAACGATTCGGCGAAGGCCCGCAGACCGACTTTACGATTGAGGTCACGCCCCGCCAACAAGTCGAATGCCGTCACCGCTTCCCAGGGGCGATCCGCCTCTGCATAGACCCGGCCCGTCTGATAAAGCACGTTGTCCTCATACGGCGGAAGCGAAGCCAGCGTTTGGGCCATCTCTTCAAGCAAGATCAGCTTCATGGGCTTGGAAGGCAGCGCCTGCCCATCGGATGTAATCGTTGCGGATAAATCAATGTTCGCGACTCCGAACAGAGTCTCCACCCGCCCCGTATCATTGGTAACAATCGTCACGTTAACCAGAGGAAGTCCGGTCTCGCGGCGGATTTCGTTCATCTTAATCTCTTGATATTCCAGCAGGTCTTCGCGCGGCAAAACCATGCGGTAGAGCAGTAATGAGCTGTCATATTCGGCCTCGTTAAAAAGGGCGGCCGCGGCACTGATCAGCGCCATATTCACCCGGATATCGAAGCGCGTATTCGCGCGGGCAAGCTGGAGAATAAAGGTTTTTGCCTTTTCAAATTCTTCAAGAGCAATCAGAGAATTGACCAATTGCATAATGGCATACCCTTTGAGGTCCTCCACCTCGGTGTGTTCGATCGCAAATTGATAGGGCTCAAGACTCGCCTGCCACTGCTCAAGAGCGGCATGAGAATCCGCCAACAGCATCTGAAGCGCAACCACCTCTTCAACGGTATAATCCGGCTCTACATCGGGCCGGTCATCGGAAAACCCTTCCGAGAGTTTCTTTTTCTCTCTCCTCTTCTCTTTTTCTTCCGCCTTCGCAACCTTTTTTTCTATTCGGGCGAGTTTCTGGGCTGACAATCCGCCCAACTCCTCTTTTGAAAGCTCTTCGTATACAACTTTCTCTTTTTCCAGCAGCCCCACCTGCAAGGGCCCGGCCAGCGCATTCGTCACGGCATCGATACACTGCACATACTCACCGTTCTCATACAGATTGACCGCGAGAAGTTTGAACGCCTCACGCGGACGATAAAGAGGCCGCTCCTCGACATACTCCCTGAACCACTTGACCGCGCTGAGTGAATCCTTCAGATGGGCGGTAAGCCTTCCGAGTTTAAGACGAACCTTCTGCTTCATCGTGAGCACCCGGGAATCCTTCGAATCCTTCATTCGCTCCAGATACTCTTCCAAATAGGGAATGGCTCCTCCGTAATTTTCCACCGACAGGTTTTTTGTCGCCGTTGAGAGCAATCCGCTGGAACTCATCACCTCCATCTCGTCCTGAGCGAAAGCCGACCCAGATGCAAGAATCACCAGAAAAAGCAAGCAACATCCAGTGGAAACCCGCTTTTCTATCCTGTTAAAAAAACCTCTAAACATATCACAAAACCCCTTATGTACGGGCAACTGAACATGGCGGGCAGACTGAATTCCTCATCTGGCAGGGGGGGCTCATGAACAAGGAGAGACGGGATGCGAAACCGCCCTGCCCGGCACCGCCGGTTCAACTGAAACTATCACTTTATCATCTATTTTTTCGATTCCCTGACGATTGCCGGAAACATCACTCCACCGTGACCCTGTAGAAAATCAACGGTTCCGCATTGCGAACGGGATCATCATCAACATAAACGATCTCGTTAGCAATGGTTGCAACC
>JAUXCB010000242.1 GCA_030619095.1 Verrucomicrobiota bacterium
AGGGGGGGTAGGCGGCAGGTTCCTTCTTTAAGGGCATTATTTATTTTGGAGAGGTCTAGATTCACGGAGAGAATTTAGCATCTGTTTAACCACAGAATACACAGAAAACACGGAAGGAGAATTTTGACAGGATAACAGGATGGATGGGATTGGGATTTATTGGAGAAAAAGGAGAGTTGACGATAATATCAAATTTGGTATAAACGGATTTGTGACGTATGAAGTCCAGTTGATGGAGTCCGCCGTTGAGTTTGTTCAAAAACTCGCGGTGAAGATGCGGGCGAAAGTGTTCCGCACGATCGGGTTGTTGGAACGGTTCGGCCCGCAGTTACCGGCACCGCATGCCAAAGCTTTGAAGAATTATGGTGGACTGAAAGAGCTGAGAGTGAAGCTGGGGAATAATATCGTCCGGCTGTTTTACTTTCATCATGAGGGTCGGGTGTATGTGGTGACATCCGGTTATCTGGAAAAGACACAGAAAACCAATCAGCGAGAAATTGAGCGGGCAATCCGTTTGATGAATGAATTTTAGGAGGAAAGAACAATGGTTAAAACAAAATCCGTTCGGGAGCTTCTTGAAAAGGAGCTGGAAAATCCGGCTTTTAAAAAAGCATATGATGCTTTTGAGGATGAGTTTACATTGGCGGAAGAAGTGATTGAGCTTCGTCTGAAGGCCAACCTGACGCAAGCCGAGCTGGCCCGCAAAGCGCACACGTCGCAACCCGCCATTTCACGCCTGGAGTCGGGGAGTTATACGAATGTCAGTCTGGCGTTTCTCCGCAAGATCGGTGCGGCCCTCAATGCCGTACCGGCTGTTCATTTCAAAACGTCATAAAAGGGGCAAGGGTTTGACCATGACCGCCGAAGGCAGTGGCTGAGGACGCATGCGCCCGCAAGCAACGAGCGAAGTGAGTGGCAATCACGCGGATTTACGCGAAAGGGATTTTTGTATAAATTTCTGTGCAGAAGAGGGGTGGGCGGCTATTTTCGATTTTGTCGATGCGAGAGTGTTTAGGTCAGAGGGTGTAGGAGAAAAATTTGATAAAGAAAATCTGGGGCAAAATTGAACAGCGGCAATACGAGTTTTCAAAACATGCCGTTGACCAGAGTATTGCCCGGAATATCAGCGTGCAGGAGTTTGAGCAGGCACTATTGCATCAGAGCGAAATAATTGAGGATTACCCAAACGATAAATATGGGCCAAGTTGTCTGGTGTTGGCGTTTACGCCTGAAGGCAGAGTGTTGCATGTGGTTTGCACTCATCCGGACGGTGGTTTTCTAATGAAGGTGATCACGTTGTATGAACCCGACCCGGAATGTTGGGAGAACAACCGGATCCGAAAGATGAAATGAGGGACAGGTTATGAAAGAAACAATGATTGATACGACGGTAACATACACGCTGGGGCACAACGGGCAGTTTTACATCATTGAGCATGTTCCCGCCCGGGTCTGTCGGGAAACCGGCGAACCGTTTTTTTCTCCTGAAACCGTTGAGCATATCCAGCAGACAATCCATGGAAAGTCCCATCCCGTCCGCACTATGGAAGCCCCGGTGTTTGAATATGCTTAAGGGGATAGTTTTGGGAAATATACAATGTTTGAAGATCCGATTGTTGAAGAAGTCCGGCGGTACCGGAAGGAACATGCCGCAAAGTACGGCAATGATATCCACCGTATTTTTGAAGCCTTCCGGGAACAGGAACGGCACTCAGGACATGATTTTCTGAATCCGGGGCCAAAGCCGCTTTCAAAGCACATGGCGTGTGTTGCGGAAGAGCCGGGTGAATACAAAACAAAGGGTGGCTGAAACAGGGCCGGATAATTTTTGAAGAATAATGAACGGCAGTCTGGCGTTTCTGCGCAAGATCGGTGCCGCTCTCAACGCAGTCCCCACTGTTCATTTCAAGACATCGTAAAGAGGGGGAGTTTGACCGCGAATGGGAAGGGAGTGTTTTTTAGAATGGTTTTACCACAGATAATCCCTGAAATATTCTGGATGAGTTTTTTGTAGGTTTATCAACCCCTGTTCGAGTTCAGATGTTTTGTGCCCAATGTACAGGCTCATCACGATTTTGTACGCAATGATGATGCCGACAATGACCAAGATGGCTTTTTTCTTTTTCGGCCAACGCGCGCAAGGGATCTTGGTCTCGTCTGAATCGGCTCGCTCGCAAGGCCAATAGAAGAGAAAGATTGTCAGGGGTGGGAGTAGGAAGGCAAACAGAGCAAGCAGCAGGTTCTCGCTGAAAGGGGAGTTTCCGGAAAAAAGATGGCCGCTGAATATTTCAGTCAAAACGAAAACGCCCCCGAGGATGGTTCCCCAGAGCTTAAGCGCAGAAATTTTCTTATCCCAATTTACTGTCATGATTTCTGTCCTGCCGTCCTGTTGGTATTGTTTTCCAAACTTTGGAAACGCGCTCGGCCCTTCGACATGCTCAGGACAGGTGATCGCGTTCCACCTCTGAGCCTCCAGCCCTCTCTGGGATACGGTGCGGCACGCAACGGCCTCTGCCGCGCCCACCGTAGCCTTGGCGAAGGCTGGGTGGTGAATGTTTTTCCGATGGTTGGAAGCGCGGCTCTGTTGCCCCGAATGATCGCGGGTCTTCGAAAGACATCACCCTACCTATGAGCTTGAGAATCCACTCCGCCCCAAGAGCACCCCTCCTAAGGAGAGGATCATTATTTTGCCCATAATGATTTTGCCAAATTTTTCGGATTGTTTATCCTTTTCCCTGCGACGC
>JAUXCB010000003.1 GCA_030619095.1 Verrucomicrobiota bacterium
AGATGGTGAGAGCAATGATTTTTTATCTGCGTCCATCTGTGTAAATCTGCGGATAAAAAGTAGTTGAAAAGAAGTGGCAAAATCATGAAGGGCAAAATCATTTTTAATCGGATGTTTCCAATGTTTGGAAAATCCCCAGAAGCGTCACACTTAAAATTGGGGCGCTGGGGTGAAAAGCAGGCGGAACGCTTTTTGAAAAAGGCGGGGTACCGGATTTTGGGTCGACGGGTTCGGGTGGGGCGTCATGATGAGATCGATCTGATTGCACGGCAGCGGTCTTCACGTAAAGTTTCGCCCCGCCTCGGGGACGACACGCTGGTATTCGTGGAGGTGAAGACCCGCAAGAACGAAAACTACGGTCGGCCCGCGGCGGCGGTAAATCGCGAGAAGCGGCGCAGGCTGTCGCGCGCGGCGGTCAGTTTTCTGAAAAAACGCAAGCTGCGTCCGCCCTACATCCGTTTCGACATCGTTGAGGTGGTCGGCGAGCCGGACGGCGGCGCGCCTGAAATCCGCCACATTGAAAACGCTTTTCAGCTCGAAGGCGGCTACCGCATCTGGTGGTAACTGGGGAATGGAATATTGGAATGACGGAGTAGTGTGGAGTAATCCGCCTCCGCCCGGCTACGGCGCATTAGGATGCTTGGGATTTCGGGAAACAACCACAGATAAACTCAGATGCTCACGGATGTCTTATGCCGGGATCTGTATCAATCAGTGTGAATCCGGTGCGAAGCTACCCGTTCCAGGTTTGGAAGAAAAGGGATGTAGAGTTTCCAATGGTTGGAGGAAATGGTTCCCGGCTTGGAAAACCCGGCCTTTGTCTTTCCAATCATTGGAAAAATAGAAGAATATCCAACGCAGTTGGTTCCACGGGTTGGATCCTGCGTCGCCAAAGGCTTCTTTCCTCGCTCTTTGAGCTATGGAGGACGAGATGCAGGTCAGGAATGGAAGAGAGATGTTTTATGAATTGGGGAGCGATACGAATTTGGGCGGCGATCATCCTTTTGCTGGATGCGTCGTTCGGGCTTTGGAACCATAAGCGGTTTGAAAAATCGCTGCCGAAGATCAATATCGCTAAGATCGCGCTGGTTGAGGCCGGGGTAGCGCTGCTGTTACTGGGAATCAATTTTTGGATGAGATGAGGGAGAGAGGGATGAACCCTGAAAGAGGAAGCCTGAAACCTGAAATTGTCTATTCCTTCTTCAGGTCTCAGGTTTCACCTTTCATCCTTTGGGTTTTAAATTTGACAAGCTGGGGGGGTCTTTTTATGGTGCAACGCTTCTCTCGGGGGAGAGAGGTGTTTTTTTTAAGTTAAGGGCTGCCCGATAGTGTAATGGTAGCACACAAGATTTTGATTCTTGGTGTCCAGGTTCGAGCCCTGGTCGGGCAAAATCCAGTGTGGGATATGCAGCCTTTTAACGGCTATAGTAAGGAAAAGAAGCTTTGAAAATTCTGGCAGGGACAGCACATAGAGATCTGGCCGAGCGCATCGCGAAAGCGGCGGGCACGGAGCTTTGCGGTGCCGAGATCAGCCGGTTTCCTGACGGGGAGATTTTTGTAAAGATTACGGAAAATATTCGCGGACGGGATCTGTACATTATTCAGCCGACGTCGTGCCCTCCCAATGAAACGTTGATGGAACTGCTGATTATGATCGACGCGGCGAAGCGTGCGTCGGCCAAGCGCATTACGGCGGTGCTTCCGTATTACGGCTATGCACGGCAGGATCGTAAGGATCAGCCGCGCGTTCCGATTACGGCCAAGCTGGTGGCTAATCTTCTGGTGGCGGCCGGAACCAACCGTCTGCTGACGATGGATTTGCATGCCCAGCAGATTCAGGGATTTTTTGATATTCCGGTGGATCATTTGTATGCGGCTCCGGTGATTGTGAAATATTTACGCGAAAAAACACCGGACAATCTGGTGGTGGTTTCGCCGGATACCGGCGGGATGAAGCTGGCCGCGGCCTATGCCGATATGTTGGGCGCAGGCGTTGCGGTGGTCGGCAAGGAGCGCAGGTCGGCCGTGGATGTGGTGGCGACCCATTTGGTGGGGGATGTGGAAGGATGCAACGCCGTACTGGTGGACGACATGACCTCCACGGCGGGCACGCTGGTGGCAGCGGCCAATCTGCTGGTCGATGCGGGCGCAGCCTCCATCCGTGCGGCGGTGAGCCACTCGCTGTTGAATACAAAAGGGGTCGAGCTCCTCGAAAACTCACCGATCGAAGAGTTGGTGGTGACGGATAGCGTGCCGCAGCGCTGTGATACAGGAGATAAGGTGAAGGTTCTTTCGGTCGCCGGACTGCTGGCCGATGCGGTCTGCCGCATTCACGACAACAATTCGGTGACATCACTTTTTAATATTACGTAGAGGAGAAGAAAAAATGGATGCAAAACTTATCGTGACAAGCCGGGAGCTGAAGGGGTCGGCGAACGCGCGGCGGATGCGCCGTGAAGGTCAGATTCCCGGGGTGATCTATAGCGATGGTGGCGAAGCCCGCGAAATCTCGCTGTCGAAACATGCGTTTGAGCAGATGCTTCAACATCGTGCCGGAGAGCAGATGATGCTTTCGATTGAACTCGACGGAAAAGAATCCTCCGTTCTGTTGAAGGACGTGCAGCACAATATGATGACCGGCGGCACGATTCATGTGGATCTTCAGGAGGTGGCGATGAACAAGAAGCTGCACGTTCAGATTTCGATTGAGCTCACCGGCGAAGCCGAGGGAGTGAAGAGCGAGGGTGGCGTGCTCGATCATCTGCTTCATCAAGTGGAGATTGAATGCCTGCCGAGCGACATTCTTGAGAAGATTGAGGTAGATGTGAGCGAGCTGAAGCTGGGCGATATGCTCACGATTAAGGATATTGAAATCGATGCGTCGAAATATGAAATTTTGACGAATGACGATGTGGGCGTGGCCTCCGTCTCGGCACCGCGTGTTGTGGAAGAGGTTGCCGACGAGGATGCAGAGGGCGCAGGGGAAGGTGAGTCGACCGAACCCGAAGTGATTAATGAGAAGAAAGAGGAGGGTGCGGAGTAGCCGGCGAATGGAATGATGGAATCGTGGAATATTGGAAGAGGCGGATCGGTTTTTTTCTGGCAGTCCATTAATCCAATGATCCAGTACTCCATTATTCCGCGTCCGAAGGACGCCAGGAGAGTGTAAGTGAAGTATATCGTCGGTCTTGGAAATCCTGGGCGGAAGTACGAAAAGACCCGCCACAATATAGGGTTTCTCGTGCTCGACGAGTTGGCTTCCCGCCACGGTCTCTCTTTCCGCAGGAGTTTCCGATTTCCTGCGCGGATCGCCAAGGGAACCATCGGTTCGGAGCCGGTGTGGCTGAGTAAGCCGCACACGTTCATGAACCGGAGTGGACAGGCGGTAGAACCCATCCTTCGTAAAAGGGGAGGCCGGGTTGAAGACCTGTTGACGGTCTTTGATGATACGGCTCTCGAATGGGGCCGCCTGCGCATTCGGACACGCGGGTCGGCCGGTGGACACAACGGAGTGCAGTCGATCATGAACGCACTGGGGGACGGTGCTTTCGGCAGGATTCGGGTTGGCATCGGGTCGAAACCTGATAAGGTGTCGCTTTCAGATCATGTTTTGGGTCCGTTTTCGGCCGCGGAGCGGCAGGAACTGGACGATGTGGTCGGCCGCGCGGCCGATGCCGTGGAGACGGTCTGTCGCGACGGGGTCGTGCAGGCCATGAACATTTTTAATTGAGTATCAGGAGAAGGAGAAAGACATTGAAGACACAGTATGAGGGACTTTTTATTTTCCCGGAAGCTCTGGATGAAGAGCAACTGGATCAGGCGATTGATGCCGTGAAGGCGGAGCTTGAAAAGCTCGGCGGTTCACTTGAGAATTCGACGCGTCTCGGAAAACGCACGTTCGCGCGTCCGCTTAAGAAGAAAAAAGCTGGCATCTACGCGATCATTACGTTCCGGCTCGACGGCGACAAAATCGGTGCGCTTAAGAAGCGCTTGAAGCTCGCCACGAATGTGTTTCGTGCGCAGTTCATGAAAAAGGATGAGTCTGTTGTCGCGGAACGCGTAGCAGAAGTGACTCAGGAGGCATAAGAATGTCGACGTTGAATCGAGTGTTTCTGATGGGCAATCTGACCCGCGATCCGGAAGTGCGTTATACCCCCTCGGGAACGGCGGTGGGAGACCTTGGACTGGCCGTGAATGAGACCTATAAGAACAAGGCCGGCGAGACCGTTGAAAGCACGGTGTTTGTGGATATCGAAGTGTGGGCCCGGCAGGCCGAAACGTGTGCGGAATACCTCTATAAGGGGTCGCCGGTTTTTGTGGAAGGTCGCCTGAAACTCGACCAATGGGAAAATCAGCAGGGCGAAAAACGCAGTAAATTACGGGTGCGCGCCGACCGGGTTCAGTTCCTCGGCTCCCCGAAACGAACTGCAGAGGGGGACGATGGGCCCGTGAGCGTCATGCCGACCCCTTCGACTCCCGCACCTGCGGCTCCGCCGTCCGCTGCCCAGCCGCCGGTCGCCGATGACGACGACATTCCGTTTTGATAAGAAAGGGTATAGATATGGCTTACATGAGAGATAAAGAAGAAAAGAGTGACGGTCGCCTGCTTGAGGGCGTAACCGAAATTGATTATAAAGATGCGGAATTGCTCCGCAAGTTCATGACTGAGCGCGGCAAGATTCTTTCGCGTCGCTATACCGGCGTGACATCCAAACAACAGCGTCAAGTCAAGCGGGCGATCCGCCAGGCGCGTGTGATGGGTCTTTTGCGCTGAAAACAGTTTAGAGGAGAAGCGAAAAATGGCGGTAGAAATTTTATTGATGGACGCGGTTTCCGGTCTCGGAATCGAAGGCGATGTGGTGAAAGTGGCCGATGGCTACGCCCGGAACTACCTGTTTCCGAAGGGATTGGCCTCGGAGGTCAGCGAGGGAAAAAAACGTCAGATCGAGAAGAAGCGCATGGAGCGTCTCGAGTTGATGAAAAAAGAACAGAGCGTGGCAGAGGAGCTTTCGAAGAAATTCGAAAACTGCTCCTGCACCATCGCGGTCAAGACCTCTGAAGGCGGCAAAATGTTCGGGTCGGTAACCGCTGCACAGATTCTTGAAAATCTGAAGGAGCAGGGCCTCCCTCTGGAACGCAACCAGATCAAGCTCGCCGCACCTTTGCATGAGCTAGGGGTCTTTGATGTGACCCTTAGCCTCCACCCGGAAGTGCAAACCACACTGAAGGTATGGATCGTTGAGGAATGAGTTCTGCAGATCAGAGCGGGCGTCGTATTCCGCCTTACAGTGAGGAAGCTGAACGAGGGGTTCTCGGCTCCGCTTTGATCGAATCTGAACGTGTCATCGAACTTTGTTCGATGACAGCACTTTCTGCCGATGCCTTTTACCTGCCGGCTCACCGCCTGCTCTTTAAGAAGCTTACGGAAATGCATCAGGCCGCCAAGGCCGTTGATTTGCTGACCGTGGGGGAAGAGTTGAAGCAGAGCGGACTGTTGGATCAGATCGGGGGAGCGGTCTATCTCGAAGCTCTGATTGACGGCACCCCGACATCGGCTCATGCGGAATATTATATCGAAATCGTCCAGCAAAAACATTTGCTGCGAAGTATCATTGATGAAGCCTCTTCGACCATTGAGCGGTGCTATACCGAAACCGATGAAGCTGCCGAAACAATCCTGAACCGGACGGAGTCCGCTTTTTTTGATCTGAGCGGGCAGCAGGTCAGCACGACGGAAAACTGGCGGGAAGCGGTGGATCTGACCATGGCAAAGATCGACGGAAAGCAGGCCTACGGCGTGCCAACCGGATATCTTGGACTCGATAAAAAACTCCGGGGTCTGCACCCGACCGATATGATTGTGCTCGCCGCACGGCCATCCATGGGGAAAACCTCTCTGGCCATGAACATTGTTGAGCATGCCGCACTAGGCAACAACTCGGAACGAAAATGCTATTCCGTGGGGGTGTTCAGTCTGGAAATGTCGCAGGAGCAGTTGGTTCGCCGCATGCTCTTCTGCAAGGCGAGAGTCCCTGCATGGCAGGATAGTATCAGTGCGGTGCATGGCAGGCTCGTCTCCGCCGCAGACCAGCTCAACAAAGCCCGCATCGTGGTGGACGATTCCGCAGGTCTGGATGTAATGGATCTGTGCTCTCGGGCCCGTCGCATGAAGCGACTCTACCAGATCGATCTGCTCGTCATTGACTATCTTCAGCTATTGCATGACAAGAGGCGCCTCCGTGATGGCCGCCAGCAGGAAACGGCTTCAATTTCAAACAGCATCAAGAAGCTGGCCAAAGATCTTAAAATCCCCGTGTTAATTTTGAGTCAGCTCAGCCGCGCGCCCGAGCAGGGCGGGCGGGACGGGTCCCCCCGGCTTTCCGACTTGCGCGACTCCGGAGCCATTGAGCAGGATGCCGATGTGGTGCTTCTTTTGCAGCGCCCCGCCTTTAATGATGCGCATAAAGGGGACGTCGAGGAGAGTGATCCTCTGGCAATCGTGCATATTGCCAAGCACCGCAACGGGCCGACGGGCAAAGTGAATATGAATTTCTTTAAGGAGTTTACCCGGTTTGAAGATCGCGATACCCGCGACGGGGACGAGGATTAGTTGGTGTAAAAAAAGGACATATGATGAATAAAACAAAACGGTTTTTATCTACTTTGATCGCAGGTGCCTTGTTGGCCTCCATCGGGTTTTCCGCCATCATGATTGATGCAGTTCGTGTTGAAAATCTGGAAAAAGAGGTGTTGAACGACTCTTTCATTAAAGCGCACACCTCTTTGAGAGTGGGTCGGGAACTCGAAACAGAGGCCGAGCTGAACGCGGCGGTTGCGCAGGATATCGACAGTCTGCGACGCTCGGAACGCTTTTCCTACGCGGACGTTCTTGTGGAGCAGGATGCCGGGAAGCGAACTCTGGTCTATCGCGTGACTCCGCGCCTCCGGCTGCGGAAGATCGATCTGATTGGCTTCGAGAAGGTGAAGAGTAAAAAAATCAAAACAGAGCTCGGCCTGAACCCGGGCGACTATGTCGATCAGGCGCTGGTGGCTGAAAAAGCTCGTTCCGTGCAGGCCTGGCTCCGGGAGAAAAGCTATTCCGATGCCATCGTTTCTTCCGAATTGATCGCCGATGGAACCACGGGCGATGCGGATCTGCTCCTCACCATTCACGAGGGATCCAAGTTGCGCGTCAAAAAGATCCGCTTTGGCGGGGAACGCTTTTTGAGCGATAGTCGCACCGAGCGCACAAAACGATTCCTTAAGCGGGTGACTCCCGGAGTGGGTCGCTCTCAGGAGCCGGTGGAGTTCTTTGAGACCCGTGAGCTACGGAAGGTGATGAACCAGAAAGAAGCCTGGGGGCGTTGGTTTGGAGCCTATCATCCGGAAAAGATCGATGCGGATCGCGCAGCGCTGCGAGCCTTTTATCTCAACCGCGGGTTTTTGGATGTGCAAGTTGATGAGCCGGAGGTTCTGGACCTTGGGGGCGGCGCGCTTGAACTTTTCTACCGAATTCATGAAGGGCAGTCATACCGTTTTGGAACACTGAGCTTTGACGGGGCGACGCTGTTCGAGCCGGCGGAGCTCCAGAAACAGATTCGTCTCGGTTCGGGTCAGGTCGCCTCCCGCAGGGCCATCGACACGGCCGCTGCGTCGGTGACCCGTCATTATGGGAACCGCGGGCATATCCACAGCTATGTTGAGCCGGTGATCCAGACCGATCCGGCCACTCGCACGGCCGATGTCCTCTTTCAGGTGAAGGAAGGGCCGTTGGCGACCCTTAATGAAATCGAGATTCGCGGGAACGAAAAGACCCGTGACGAGGTGATTCGCCGGGAGTTGGCGGTCTATCCTGGAGAGCTGTTTCATCAAGAGAAGGTGGAAACCAGTGAGCGGCGCCTCAAAAACCTCGGTTATTTTGAAAGCGTCACCCCGACCTACGTTCCGGCAACCGAAACCAATGCGTACGACCTGACCTTCAATGTGAAAGAGAAAGCCATGGGTAGTTTTCTTGTCGGAGCCGGGGTCGGCAGCGTGCAGGGGCTGGTTGGGTTTGCCGAAATATCTCATGGAAATTTCGATATGACACAGTGGCCCCCCATCGGTGATGGGCAGAAAGTAAAGGTGCGGGCGGAGGTGGGTACAGATGGGAACGACCTGGAGGTTTCTTTTGTCGAACCATGGTTCCTCGACCGAAAACTCGCTCTGGGCGTTGATCTCTACCATCGCTCCGTCGGTTACTACAGTAGTCAATATGATCTGGAGACGCTCGGCGGACGGGTTTCCCTCAGCAAACCCCTTGCGCCGTTTGTGCGCGGAACGCTCACGTACTCGCTCGAAAACTTTGATGTTTCGGGTGTGAGCTCCTCTGCGGCGACGGAGATTCAGGCCGAGGCGGGTGTGCGCTCAAAGTCCTCTGTTGGATTTACCGTTTCCCGTGACACACGGGATCAGGTTTTTTTCCCCACCCGGGGGAATCGCACCTCCGCGACGGCCGAGTTGTCGGGCGGCCCGTTGCTGGGCGATACCGAAATCTATCTTTTCAAAGTCAGGTCCACGCATTTTTGGCCGTTTTTCAACGATCATGTGCTCAGTGTGAAAGGCGAGGTTCGCGTGGTGGACTCCTACGGTTCAGGCGATGTGCCGATCTTCGACCGGCTTTTCCTTGGCGGGCCGAACAGTATCCGGGGGTTTGCCTACCGCGATGTCAGCCCGCGTTCGGCAGATGCCGGATCGGATGAGCCGATCGGTGGAAATAGCAGTTATTACGGAACCATCGAATACACGGTGCCCTTATGGGATAAAATCCGTGGCGCAGCCTTTTATGATATCGGGGCCGTGAATGACAGCTCCTTTAATTTCGGCACCGGCGGGCTCAACTCCAGTTACGGCCTGGGAGCCCGCTTTGATCTGCCCATGTTCCCGCTGCGTCTAGACTACGCCTTGCCGCATATCACGGACAGTGCGAACGAGGGCGCCTCGCCGCGCTGGAACTTTTCATTGGGATACACATTTTAACAGAGGAGCATACGTTTATGAAAAAGCGGTTTATTCTTTCAATGGTGGCGGGGTTACTCGCCGGAACAGCGGGTGCACAGCAGCCGGATATTTTTGATTCGGCCAGAGACAATATTGTGTTCGTGGATCTGGAGCGTGTATTCAACGAATACTATAAGACCCAGCTGGCCAAGGGAAAAATTGAGCTTCAAAAGAAGGATGTTGAGGTCGAAAAGCAGGGGATGGTCGACGAGATGACCGGCATCAATGAGGAGGTCGATACGCTAAAAAAAGAGGTTCGCGACATCAGCCTTGCCGAAGAGGTTCGCGATAGTAAGCGCCTTCTTTATGAAGAACGCCTGCTGGATCTGCGTGCGAAGCAAAAAGAAATTGAGGAGTTTCAGACCCTGCGTGGGAAGCAGATTCAGTTGCAGGTGACGCGTATGAGTCAGAAAATTATGGAGGAAATCCGCCTGACGATTGTCGAATACGCCAAAGGGAACAGTCTGCTGGCTGTCATCGACAGTTCGAAACGCCAGTCCGTCATCGGCGTATTCATTTACACCCATTCTGACGTGGATATTACAGAGGATATTTTGAACGTTTTGAACAGTAAGCGCCCGGACTCTCTCGATGATGATGGGCTGTTTGATGGTGAAAAAGAGCTGGCACCCCGACAAGATAACCCCGAAGGAAAATGATGAAACTTTCTGATATGGCCCTGCAACTCGGCGGTGCGCTGGAAGGGGATGGCCAGATCGAGATCCGCGGGGTAGCCGGGATCGGCGAGGCAAAGCCTGGTGACATCAGCTTTGTTTCCAACCCGAAATATGCACCCCTGGCTGAAAAAACCCGGGCGAGTGCTGTCATTGTCCCGGAGGAATGGACTTCAGAGTGCCCCGCAGCTCTGATCCGCGTTCCGAACGCGGATGAGGCCTTTGCAAAAACAGCCGCACTTTTTTATGCCCCTCCGCCGTTGCCGGCAGTGGGTGTTCATCCCTCCGCTGTGGTCGCCGCCGCCGCCGAGCTCGGTTCGGGAGTTCGGATCGGCCCGCTTTGTGTGATTGAGGCCGGTGCAAACATAGGGGGCGGCACCGTGATTTCCGCTCAGTGTTATATCGGTCACAAGGTTCAGATTGGGGAGGGTTGTCAACTCTATCCGCAGGTTTCTGTTCGGGAGTCCGGGCGGATCGGAGATCGGGTGATCATTCATAACGGCACGGTAATTGGAAGCGACGGATTTGGCTATTCGGTGGATCACGACGGCGTTCGAACAAAGATCGACCAGACCGGAATCGTACAGATTGGTGATGATGTGGAGATCGGAGCCAATGTGACGATCGACCGCGCGCGGTTCGGTAAAACTCGAATTGGAAACGGGGTGAAAATCGACAATCTGGTACAAATCGCTCACAACGTAACCATTGGGGATCATGCGGTTATCGTTGCCCAGACTGGGATTGCAGGAAGCAGCTCCCTCGGGAGCCGGGTCATCATGGCCGGCCAGTCCGGAGCAACCGGTCATCTAAAAATCGGCGATGGAGTCGTCGTCGGTGCCAAATCGGCTGTGACAAAGGACATTGCTGCTGGCGAGTATGTGATTGGATTTCCCGCAGTGCCCGCCGCTACCTTTAAAAAAAATCAGGCGGGAATTGCACTGCTGCCCAAGCTGAAGAAACGGGTCGCTGCCTTGGAAAAAAGAATGTCTCTTTTGGATAAGGAGTTGTGATGCACAAAAATGTTTTGGTTCGCCCCTCCTGTTTACAAATATGTATTAAAAAACAGTTGCCAGTTCTATTCAGTTCAGTTGGTTTGGTTGTATAAATATCTTTCCGGCAACAGGTTGCAGTCTCTAGCGCATGAGCATGGCTCGGTCGGATATTTATGGAATATTTATTGCTAAAAGATGGAGCCTCGCCGGGTTTTCGGCGATTTTGTGGATACTGAAATTTTTCTGATAGAGTAGTGACGACAGACAAAGGAGAAAAAAATGGATCATCTTACCGAAATGTTTGCAGAAAACGTTTTTAACATGAAAGTCATGCGTGAACGTCTTTCCGCATCGACCTTTACATCGCTCGAAGAAACCATCAACACCGGCAAGCCCCTCGACGCAGGCATTGCCGACGAAGTGGCCGAAGCCATGAAAGAGTGGGCGATGAGCAAAGGTGCCACCCACTACACCCACTGGTTCCAGCCGCTCACCGGCGCGACGGCCGAAAAACACGATTCGTTTATTTTTCCAGATTTTAAAGGCGGCATTGTGACCTCCTTCTCCGGAGACGAGCTCATCCAGGGCGAGCCCGACGCCTCCTCCTTCCCCTCCGGCGGCCTGCGTGCCACCTTTGAGGCCCGTGGATACACCGGGTGGGATCCGACCAGCCCCGCATTTATAAAATATGATGATTTCGGTGCCACAACGCTCTGTATTCCGACCGTCTTCTGCGGATATAACGGCGAGGCTCTCGATAAAAAAACGCCGCTTCTTCGCTCCATGAAAGCACTTTCCGACCAGACGGTTCGTCTCGGCAAGCTTTTTGGAATCGACTGCGGCGACACGATGGCCAAAGCCACCTTGGGTGCCGAGCAGGAATATTTCCTCCTCGATGAGGAGCTGTACGCCGCCCGCCCCGATCTTCAACAGACGGATCGCACGCTCTTCGGAACCCCCCCTTGCAAGCATCAGCAGCTCGACGATCACTACTTCGGTGCGATCAAAGGTCGTGTGGTCGCCTTCATGGCCGACCTCGACCGAGATCTTTGGAAGCTCGGCGTTCCGGCCAAAACCCGCCATAACGAGGTGTGTCCCGCCCAGTTCGAAATCGCTCCGGTTTTCGAGACACTCAACGTCTCCGTCGATCACAATATGATCATTATGGAAGTGCTTCGAACCACCGCCGAAAAACATGGCTTTGTCTGCCTGCTTCATGAAAAACCCTTTGCCGGCGTCAATGGCTCCGGGAAGCACAACAACTGGGGCATCGCGGGGCCGGATGGAAAGAACTGGCTGAAGCCGGGTGACAACCCCCATGAAAATGCCAAGTTTATGACCATCATCGTTGCGCTGATGAAAGCCGTAGATACGCACGCCGACCTGCTGCGCGCCTCGGTCGCTTCAGCCGGCAATGACCATCGTCTAGGTGCCAATGAAGCACCTCCCGCCATTGTTTCCATCTTCCTCGGTGACCAGCTCACCGATGTCATCGAACAGATTGAAGCTGGCGGAGCCAGCCGCTCCAAGGATGGCGGGCACATTCATCTCGGCGTGGATCTGTTGCCGAAGCTCCCGCGCGGAAACACCGACCGCAACCGGACATCGCCCTTTGCCTTTGTTGGCAACCGCTTCGAGTTTCGTGCCGTTGGCTCCAACCAGAGCGCGGCGGGTTCCTGCATTGTTCTCAACACGATCGTTGCCGAAGCCTTCGACTCCATCTGTACCCGGCTTGAAGCCGCTACAGCGGAAGGCAAAGAATTCAACGTGGCCTTGCAGGAGGTTCTTGCCGAGGTCATCAAGGAGCATAAACGCATTCTCTTTAATGGCGATAACTATACCCAGGAATGGCGCGAGGAAGCCGCCCGGCGCGGGCTGCCGAATTTGATCAACACGGCAGAGGCTCTCGAGGCGCTTGCCACACAGAAGGCGAAGGATCTCTTTTCCAAGTATGGCGTTCTGAGTAACGAAGAGCTCGACTCGCGTTACAACACCTACGTGGAGGTCTACGAGACGCTGATCGCGATCGAAGCCGGCACCTCCCTAAACATCGTTAAAACACGGGTCATCCCGGCCACCGTTTCCGCGATTGCCGAGTACTCCGAAGTGGCTGTGGTGCAGAGCCTCACCGACGACATGTCCGCATTGCTTGAAAAAACGATCACAGGTGTTTCCCGGCTCGAAGCCGCTGAAAAACCAGCGGATCAGATTGAAGCCATGAACGGGCTGCGTGCGTCTGTTGACGCGCTGGAGGCCATGGTTCCGGCGGATCTCTGGCCGATGCCGAACTATGCGGAGATGCTTTTTATCTAGAAGGCCGTTTCTGTAATGCAAAAGGCTCTCCGCAAAAACGGAGGGCCTTTTGTTTGTGTCTGACCGGACGCTCTGCCGATAGGCCGCATCCCGGTTTTTGAAGACGGATCAGAGTACGTCGGCCCGGCAGATGATTTCCTTGACCTCTTCCCACGTTTGTCCGCGCAGATCCCGGGGGTCGGGTTCGCCCTCGGCATCATCAAAATAAACGAGCGACTTTTCGATATTCCAAAGGCTGTCGTTTGCATATTTTTCAGCGCAGAAGGCGAGCATCTCATCACGGGAGAACCTGCGCAGGAGTTCGGCGAAATCCCAGAAATCTTTTTTGCATCCCCGATTGGCAATGGCGTTGAGCTTCATGGCGGCGCAATCTTCCAGGGAGTAGATTCTGATCCCGTTGTACGTATCCATGTTTTTCAACCGTGGGTACTGATGGGCGATGCAATCGATTTTGATTCCGTCAATGATTCCGCGAACCGTATTTTCTGCGGTTTCCGCTTCGTTCATGCCGTAGTGGCGCTTGAGCTGTTCTGCGAGGGTGTGTGCATCGAATGGGGCTTCGGTGAACAGATCGATATCAACAGACTCTCGATGACCAAACCGTAGAGCCAGAGCGGTTCCTCCGGCCAGAGAGAACGCGTTGAACACCCCATCCTTCATCAGGGTCTGCAACAGAGCCATCAGAGAGGAAGAGACCGCCTGAGTCTGAAGAGTCATGAAGCCCATGTTTCCTTGTTGTTTTGATATGCCCGAAACGCACCACGGGGCAGCCCAAACTGGTTGGCGAAAAACACAATGGTTTTTTTGTGAAGAGAGGCCGCTTGAAGAAGAGCTTGTTGAACCCGTTCTTCCCCGTAGTAGTTCCAGACAGCCTTTACATCGCGCAACGTTCCGCGATCCATGATGCGTGAAATAATAAACCGTCCGTGCACTTCAGGATCCAGTTGTTCGGGGGCAATATCCCAGAAAAGAGGAGGGGACAGTTGGTCGATAAAAGGATTCATGGCGCAGATTATATAGGGAATCACAGGCCGGAAACAAGCTTGCTGTAGATCAGCGATAGGCCGCATCCCAGTTTTTGAAGACGGGATCCAGTTTTTTCTGGCGGAGCAGGGTGCAGAAGGTTTCGACGTCGCGTCTGTCGTTGACATCGAATTGTCCCTCGTCCGATCCGTCGTTGCCGTAGCCGCCGACGGTGGTTTTGCTGGCGACGCTCATTTTATTAATCCCCAGCCCGGCCATGCCGTCGCGGAAGGCGGCGGATTCTCTAGTGGAGAGAACGAGTGGCACATCGGGCAGGCAGATGCGGACGGCGAAGATGATTTGCGCGAGCTGTTTTTCCGAAACCGGATGCGGGGCCAGAAAGCCGCCCGTCTCGTTTTGGATGCGCGGGAAGGAAACCGACAACCCCGCCTGCCATTGTGTTTTTTGCAGGTGGCGGACGTGGCGATAAAGCGCGAGCAGGTCAAATAGCGGATCGGAGAGTCCGAGCAGTGTGCCGAGGCCGGCGAATCGAAGTCCGCCGGCGAGTGCGCGGCCCGGAGCGGCGAGCCGGTCGAGCAGATCGCTTTTGGGGCCCCAGCGGTGCATCTCGGGGTAAACGTCGGGGTGATAGGTTTCCTGATAGAGGGTGACGCCGGTGCAACCGGCTTCGGCGAGCCGACCATACTCATGTTCCGACATGGGAAAAACCTCGATGGTCACCTTATGAAAATGGTTTGCGGCGAGCTCAACGCATTTCAGGACGTAATCGAAATCGGCTTGAGGGGTGCGTTCGCCGGTCAGTAGCAGAACTTCCTCAAGGCCCATTTTTTTGAGCGCGGCCAGCTCGATTTCGACTTGTTCAAAGGAGAGCTTATGGCGTTCGGTGTCGCGATCGGAGGCAAACCCACAGTAGGCGCACCCGCCGAGACAGTAGCTCGAGAGGTAGAGCGGAGTGTAGAGTTGAATGGTGCGACCAAAGTGGCGGCGGGTCAGTGCCTGCGCGCGCGCGGCCATGGGTTCGAGAAATTCTTCCGCCGCAGGCGAAAGCAGCGCGGCGAGCGTTTTCTCATCGGGCGACTCCGCGCTAAGCGCGCGTTCAATATCGGCGGAAGAAAAGGTACGGTTCAGCCACGGTTCGGGATCCAGCCAGTCGGGGAGAGAGGCGATTGTGGAATGTGGGATGTGGGATGTGGGATGTGAGCAGGACATTTGACGTTCGACTTTCCGACGTTTGACTCTATTTCCCGAGGAACGAGGTGAGCGGACTGGAGGCCACCGCAACGTCCGATTTCGGCATCAGTCCCGCCTGCCGGGCCGCCCGTCCGGTTTGGACGCCGAGCGCGAAGGCGTTGGCCATTCCTGCGGGATCGGCCGCCGCAGCCACGGCGGAGTTGACCAGGACGGCATCGCACCCCATTTCCATTGCGCGGGCTGCTTCGGAGGGCGCGCGCAGGCCCGCATCGACGATGACGGGGATGTTGCTGTCGCGGATGATCAGCTTGATCATTTCTGCGGTGGAGAGCCCGCCGCCGCTGCCGATGGCCGCGCCGAGCGGCATGACGGCTGCGCAGCCTGCATCTTCGAGCTTTTTGGCGAGGACGGGGTCGGCCGGAATGTAGGGCAGAACGATAAATCCGTCGGCGGCCAACTCTTTGGCGGCGGCATAGGTTTCGATGGCGTCCGGCATGAGGTGATGTGGATTGGGGTGGATTTCCACCTTCACAAAGGGGCTTCCGCTGAGTTCGCGCCCGAGCTGTGCGGCGCGCACTGCCTCTTTGGCGTTCATCGCACCGGAGGTGTTGGGCATCAGTTTGATCTGTTTGAGCCGGGCGAGTGGCGCACAAAGATCATCGTCCGGTTTTTCGCGGTTAAAGCGGCGCAGGGCGACGGTGACCAGTTCGGTTCCGGAGGCCTCGATTGCGCGGATCATGGTTTCAGTATCCGAAAACTTTCCGGTTCCCAGAATCAGTCTGGATTTAAATTCAACGTCTCCAAGTGTTAACATTTTGGTGTCTAGATTCATTTTATCCCCCTCCTACGAACGTGATCACTTCGACGATATCGCCATTGCGGAGCGAGGATGTGCTCCAGTTTTTGGAAATCACAAGGTTCCCGTTGAGGGTCAGTGCGCTGTGTTCCGGGTTGGCACCCAGTTCGCCGAGCAGGGCGGGGAGGGTTCCGTCGCCGGTGTGTTCGTGGCGATTGCCGTTGACTATTAGATTCATAAAAACTCCGCGATCCTCCAGAACGAAAAAAACTCCCGGTCGCACCCGCGACGGGAGTTTGTATTGTCTCTCCCTTTCGCCGGTACTGGCCGGATCAGGTTCGACGGGTATGATCTCAGCTCGGTCGCCTCATGCGTCCGGCACCCCGGGAACAGGGAGAGAGGATGCCGGTGCGGGGGGCGCAAGTAAAGAAATAGAGGGAAAACATTTTCTAACGGAAGCGAGTGGGATACCGTTACGTTCCATGGCGAAAGGACGATAGAGATGAATAGACGTTTTATGGTGGGAGTGCTCGTTTTGTTGTGCGTAGAGGTGTTTGGATTGGCTCCGCCTCAGGATGCTCGTCAGGCCATTGTGAAGATCTACACCACCTATGCGCTGCCGGACTATTACACGCCGTGGAATATGGGCGGACCCTCCACGCGGACCGGGTCCGGATGCATCATTAACGGCAAGCGTATTTTGACCAATGCGCATATTGTCGGCGACGAAACCTTCATTCAGGTGCGCCGCTATGGCGACTCTAAAAAATACCGCGCTCGTCTTTTGTTTGTTTCGCATAGTACAGATCTCGCCCTGTTGTCGGTTGATGATGAGACCTTCTTTGAGGGGATTACCCCGCTGGAGATTGATGGTCTTCCTGAAACGCAGACGGAGGTGATGGTGCTCGGGTTCCCGAGGGGCGGTGATATGTTGAGTACAACCAAAGGGGTCATCTCCCGCATTGAACACCTGGGGTACGCCCACAGTTCCATTCCTTTTCTGGCCGGACAGATTGATGCGGCCATTAACCCTGGCAACAGCGGCGGGCCGGTGATGGTCGGCGAGAAAGTGGTCGGGGTGGTGATGCAGCACCTTTCCTCCGCGGATAATATCGGGTACATGGTGCCAGCTCCGCTCGTTAAGCATTTCCTTAAAGATGTCTCTGACGGTCGGTATGACGGGATGCCGGATGTCGGACTTCGCATTGGTATGATGGAAAACCCGGACCTGAAACGGAACTATGGTATGACTGAAGAAATGACCGGGGTCACGGTTCGATATATCGCTCCGGGATCCGCGGGAGAAGGGGTTCTAAAACAGGGGGATGTTCTTTTAGAGATCGGTGGATATCCCGTGGCGGATGATGGAACCATTGAGTTCCGCCCCGATGAACGGACCTCCTGTTCGTACCCGGTCGAGCTCCGGCAGATCGGCGAATCCATCCCGCTCAAGATATTCCGTGAGGGGAAGGAACTGACTGTGGAGGTTACATTTACACGGGCATCCGGAGAAGAACGCCTTGTGAGTCGTGAGCAGTACGGAGTTCGGCCGGACTATTATATTTTTGGAGGAATGGTCTTCTGCCCGCTCACTAAAAACTACCTGCTGGCATGGCGCGACTGGTATAAAACCGCCCCGAAAAATCTGGTTTACTCCTATCAGTATCAGGATCCGACCGATCCGGAAGAGGAGGTGGTTCTGGTCGTTCGAGTGCTGGCCGATGATGTGAACCGGGGATATCACCGGTGGTCCAACTGGATTGTTGAATATGTAAACGGTGAAAAGATAACCAATTTGAAGGAGTTGATTCACAAGGTGAAAGCGACTGGGGAGTCGGAGTTCATCGTTTTTTCAGATCGGCGAAATAGTGAGATGGTTTTGGACCGGAAGAGAGCGATTGCCGCCGGGCCGGGGATTTTAGGGCGCTACCGCATTCCGGCGGATCGCTCTGAAAATCTGCGATAAATAAAAAGTACTATTTTCTATTGCGCCGTCCTTCGGGTTTGCTATCTTGTGCCCTCGCTTTTTAAGTGGCCCCATCGTTCAGCGGTTAGGACTCCAGGTTTTCATCCTGGCAACACGGGTTCGATTCCCGTTGGGGTCACCACATC
>JAUXCB010000011.1 GCA_030619095.1 Verrucomicrobiota bacterium
AGGCCGTCCACGCGGGCTTTTTTACCCGTACCCTCTTCTGCCATAATCACGTCGTGCATGCCGCCGCGCACCGCTTCCAGCGCCTCGTTCGACCAGTTCATTTTTCCGACGCGCCGTTCGGGCGCGGATGTAAACCGTTCGGCGTTCGGCTCGCGGTAGGCCTGAAGAAGACGCGGACGGTAGAGGGTTCCGCCGTTGGCAATCGTAGCGGCAACCATCGCCATCTGAAGCGGTGTCACACCGAGAAACCCCTGCCCGATGGCCAGATTGCAGGTGTCGCCGTCCGTCCATCCGCCCTGCCCGGTTTTTTTGCGCCATTCGGCATCGGGAACCAGCCCGCCGCGTTCAAAGTCAACTTCGACTCCGGTTTTCCGGCCCAGACCGACGGCCTTCGCCTGCCCGATGATGGCTTCATATCCGTTTTCGAGCGCGGTTTTGAAAAAGTAAACATTGGCCGAACGCATGAGCGCCCCGCGCATATCGCGTTCCCCGTGACCGCCGGGGTTCCAGTCGTGCATAACACGTCGTCCAACGCGGAATGTGCCTGGACAATCGTAGACTGTGCCGGGGGCTTCCGGATTGACGGTAGACGCGGCCAGACCCACCAACGGCTTAAAGATGCTGCCCGGCGGGTAGACACCCGCCACGGCCCGGTTGATCAGCGGTTTGTCCGGATTGTTAAGAATGCCGTTCCAAACCTTGGACGTCAGCTTGGGAACAAACTGATTGGCGTCATAGCCCGGTGCGCTGAGCATGGCGAGTACATCCCCGTTGTTGGGGTCGAGAACCACTACTGCACCGCGATGGGTGGAAAGGGCCTGATGCGCCAGCAGTTGGATCTCCATATCCAGTGTGAGACGAAGATCCCCGCCGGCGGTCGGCGCGCGGCGCGCCAGCTCGTCATGGCGATAGATTCCAACATCAACCTGAATCAGCTTGGCTCCGGCCTCGCCGCGCAGGAAGGGATCGAAGAGTTTCTCGAAACCGGCCCTGCCGATCATTTCAGGCAGATCGTAATCGAAGCGTTCCTCGCCGTCGGAGTCGGGATCCACCTCGCCCACATAGCCGATCAGGTGCGATGTGTAGGGGCTGTAGGGATAACTGCGGGTGGCCTTGATGTAGAGATCGACGCTGGAAATGGAAGCGCCCTGTTCCGCTAGACGGGCCATAGGCTTCGGGCCGATATCGCGCCAGAGAATCAACGGTAGCGGACGGTACCAGTCAATGTGCTTTTTGATTTTGTCGCGGCTCAGCACGGGGTTCAGTCCGGTGATCCCGGCGACTTCACCCATCACCTCGACCGCCCGGTCAATGGTTTTGGAAAAAGAACCGGTGCAGCGGATTTCCTCGGGGAAAAGGGCCACGGAGTAGACCGGACGGTTTTCGGCCAGGCAGAGACCGTTGCGGTCGAAGATTTTCCCCCGGATTCCGGGCAGACGCACGCGCCGCAGGCTCTGAATGTTCTGCCGGCTTTCAAACTGGGAAACCTTGGAAACCTGCAGACGCCACAACGAGGCGATCAGCACCAGAAAGGCCACCATCATCAACACCAACACCACGGTTATACGCAGCGGGGTCTGGCTCTCTGTACGGCGTATCTTCATCCGCCAATCCACCCCGTGTTTCGAGTCCGTCTGGACGGAAGAGCTGCAAGGATCAGAAAGAGCAGAGGGGTCAGGAATGCGCCCAGCAGGAGGCTGCCGCCGAGGCGGGCCGCCAGCGGCCCCGCTTCGACCGGACGCAGGCCGGACGCGGCGAAGACAAAGGTGAAATAGAGTGTTTTACAGAGGCCGCCCAGCAGACCCAACACCCCGTAAGTGATGATCTGGTCGCCGAAAACCTCTTTGCGAATGGTGTACACCCCGAGAGCGACGAGCAGGAAAAACGGAAGCGAAACGCCAAGGGGCGCCGGTGAGAATGTGTCGTGCAGCAGCCCGGCCAGCAGTCCGGCGTACAGCACGCGGTCGCGGTCGGTTTTGAGCGCTATGCACAAGATCAAGGCAAGAAGAACCGGCCACTCATGAGAACCCAGCCAGACCGGACCCGGCAAGAGAGTTTGCAGGGAGGCTCCGGCCAGCAGCAGCAGAGTGATCAGGCGCCGGCTCATTCGCCCTCCTCCGCTGTCACAAAAACAACGTCCGTCAGGGTGATGACCGCCTGCGGAAGAATCTCGGCAACCTGATAGAGCCCCGCCTCTTCCATATGGATCTCTTCCACATATCCGATAACAATATCGCGCGGAAAAACACCGCCTAGACCGGAGGTAACCACTTCATCACCTACACGCACCGGCGTATCTTTGTGAATAAACTGCATCCGGGCGACGGGGTAGCCCTTGAGGTTTACGCCGCGCCCGGTCACCAGCCCGAATGATCCGGTCCGGCTGACGCGGGCGGATACCTTGCAGGCCGGATCGGACACGAGCAGAATCTCCGCGCTGCGAGAGGTAACCTCCGCGGTGCGCCCCACCAGTCCGTCGGGAGAAATGACAGCCCGGTTGGGAGTAATTCCGCTACTCGACCCTTTTCCCAATCCAACACTTTGCCACCAGCCGCTAATGCTCCGGCTCACAATCTGGGTGGGAATCAGCTCAATGGACTGGCGGTTTCTGAACTGAAGCAATCCGCTCAGCCGCAGGTTTTCTTCCGCCAGTGTGTCGCGAACCCGCTTGTCGGCCTGAAGCCGGATCACTTCCTGACGCAGTAGCCGGTTTTCTTCGGCGAGGCCGCCCAATCCGCGCACACTGTCCACTCCGGCCTTAAAACTGCGGGTGCCATGCAGGAGAACCCCTTGAACCGGGGTGAGTATATTTTTGAAAATGCCTTTCACACGGGCGGTGCACCCGCCCGGCAAGCTAAAGAGCAACAGCAGCGCCAAGGCTGCCGCAACCCATTTCCATACCATTTTATATCCAAACATCGACCTGTTCCGGTTCTTTTTTCGAACCCGAGGGACAAGTCTGAAACAGGAAATCCCGGCGAAGCGTTATCTCGCGCGGG
Source organism: Verrucomicrobiota bacterium (assembly GCA_030619095.1). Taxonomy (GTDB): domain Bacteria; phylum Verrucomicrobiota; class Kiritimatiellia; order Kiritimatiellales; family Tichowtungiaceae; genus Tichowtungia. The sequence goes on from JAUXCB010000011.1 coordinate 3,000, forward strand.
CGTCGGAAAGTTTGCGAAGGAAGCTGATCTCGTGCAGAACCACGCCGGTTCCTTCGGCCACCGCACTCAGCGGATCGTCGGCCACATGCACCGGCAGGCCCGTGTTTTCAGCGATGTGCTTATCCAGACCGCGCAACAGGGCTCCGCCACCGGCAAGAACCATTCCTCGGTCCACAAGGTCGGCAGCAAGCTCCGGCAAACAGCGGTCGAGCGTAACGCGAACCGCTTCCACAATCGCGGCGACCGGCTCTTTGAGTGCGCCACGAACCTCTTCCGAACTGATCGAAAGAGTTTTTGGCAGACCCGCAACCTGGTCGCGGCCTTTGACTTCCATTGTTGTCTCTTCGCCCGTTGGGATGGCCGATCCGATTGAAATCTTAATGTCTTCCGCCGTCCGTTCCCCGATGAGCAAATTATATTCCCGTTTCAGATACTGGACGATTGCCTCGTCCATCTCGTCTCCTCCGACGCGTACGCTGCGACTGAACACGATCCCGGCCAGAGAAATCAGAGCCACTTCCGTGGTTCCTCCGCCAACATCGACAATCATGTTGCCGGCCGGTTCCTGAACCGGCAGTCCGACACCGATCGCAGCAGCCATCGGTTCTTCAATTAAAAAAACATCGCGCGCGCCCGCATGCATTGCGGAATCTTTTACTGCGCGTTTCTCCACTTCTGTAATGCCACTTGGCACTGCAATCACAACACGGGGGCGCACCATGCGCCGACGGTTGTGAACTTTCTGAATAAAATACCGGAGCATGGCCTCGGTAATTTCAAAATCTGCGATCACCCCGGCCTTCAGGGGGCGGATGGCAACAATGGTGCCCGGGGTGCGTCCCAACATACGTTTGGCTTCGTCCCCGACCGCCAGTACGCGGTTGGTGCCCGCCTGTACAGCGACCACCGAAGGCTCGCGCAGCACAATGCCGCGATCGCGGACATACACCAACGTATTGGCGGTACCCAGATCGATACCGATATCGCTGGAAAAAAGACCTATTAGACGGTTAAGCATCATCAACATTCCTGTTTGGTTATAGAGGGACCGAAATTGAACAAGGCGTTTATAATGGCGTGTTTATGTGAAACCGGTCAAGCGGAATTCAGGTAAAGCGCCTCTTTTTGCAGGGGAGAAAAAAAGCGGAGTGCTTTGAATCAAAATACGTTCCTCCCGCTGCCACCGAGCCGGAATTTATCTGCCCTACCCACTCCATTTTCACACCTTATAAGGTGTGGTTTCTTTTTTTGAATTCGATTTTCAACCGGTGGAAAAAGATCCGGAGAACAAGTTTGGAGCGTGCCATCGTCATGAAAAATTAATTTTAGTACCTTACTTTTCAAATTCAATCACATTTACACAGCATTTTTTGATCACGAATCTCACGAATTTTCACGAATAACATCCAAATTATACTTCTCTTCATTCGTGAGATTCGTGATCAAAATTCTTAAATATCAGCATGCGGCTGAGCCTTTGGGGGCTCCGCATTTGCATAGCTCTTTTACGGGCTTGCAGGCGGTGGCACATGCTTTCGAACCTTTGGGGGCTCCGCATCTGCAAAGCTGGGTCTTGTTGCCTGCTTTTTTGAATGGACATGAACCGGTGCATTTACAGAGCGGAAGCGGCTAGTACCACCAGTGCGATTCCGGTAAGTGCTTTCTTCATTATACCCTCCTTGTGGGGTTAATTTTTTGGTGTGAGAATGACATATCCGGGAAGCCCGGGCAGGTTGTAGCGGTCAAGAAGTGCCTTGATTTGCGGATCGGCCAGCTTCTCGGCTTGAAATTTAATTTCTGTGAACTCATGCAAACGCTTCATCACCCCGGGATCTTTAAAGGTGGTTTTTTCCATCTGCAGGCAGTTTTTGCACCAACTGGCCCAGAAATCGATAAAGACCGGCCGACCCTCTTCCGCCGCCGTCATCAGTTCGGTCTCGAGCTGCGCAATGGCCACCTCGGTGGACTGGGCTCCCTTCGGAAGCAGGCCGATGCCTACCCAAGCATAGTATGCCGCGAAGAGAATAATCAGCACGCCAAAGCCGTGCTTGATTTTGACCATCCAGTTTCCGGGTTTTGGAAGAACCGTCAGTCCGGCACCGGCAATCGGCCACGGCAGTGCCATCCCAACCCCGAGCAACAGAGGTAGAAACAGCCCAGCCACGTTGCCACCCGCATACAGCGTGGTGGCCTGAAGAAGAACTGCGATCAAAATCGGGGCCACGCAGGCACCCGCCAACAGTGCGGCAACCACCCCCATCGCAAAGGCCGGAATTAAACGACCCCGTTTTTCTGTGGAAAACCCGAATTTTGTTCCAAAGCGCGAAAGATCGATGCGGAGCACATCGAACATGGCTAACGACAAGAGGATAAATATTGCGGCGATCGAAAAGTTAAAGATTGGAGAGGCATTTAGGGTTCCAAATTTACTTCCGGTTAGTACCGTAAAGAGACCGAGTCCACCGTAAGCCACCGCCATGCCCAGTCCTTAGACCCCGCCGCGGAGAAAGCCCTGCCGTTTGCTCGCTGCTTCCGCACCCGCACCGATGATGGCAAGGTTTACGGGAATCATCGGCAGAACACAAGGGGTCAGGTTGAGCATCAACCCGCCGAGCAAAACAAACAGAATCATAACGAGCGAACTTTTCCCCTCCAGGATCGAGGCGGAGGATTTGACCTCCTGTTCGATATCCAGAAAGGCCAGAAACTCTTCGGCGTTTTTCATTCCGCCGGTGGTTCGCACGGTTTCAAAGCGGTCAAGCAGCGTGCTCAAAGATTTAGCCTCTAGAGTTTCCGTCGATTGAGGCATCTCGCGATCTTGTAGGACAGGCTTCTCTGTAACCAGAGAGCCTGTGTCCACCACACGCTCCCGAATAAGGGAAGCCTCTCCTGCAAGCGTCCCAACGGAAAAGGTTTTGTTTGCGGGAGGATAGCAGACCGCGCCGCCCCCGCCCTCCGGCGTTCCGCATCCCTGATAAGAGATGCTGACTTGAACGCTCTGTGCGGGATCAATCGGATAGACCCAGCGATGAGTCTGTCCGCCTTCGTAGACGTCCGATGTGCCGATGTCATCCGTATGCGGATGCGCCCCCGGCGTTTCGGCCGCCGGGATATCCGGCTCCAGCTTGACCTTGGTCTGCTCTGCGTAGAGATACGCCGTCTCCGGAATCTCAACTTCCACGATCAGCTGCCGCCCCTGAACAGAGTGACTCCACTGATAAGGCTGAGAAAACTGAGCGGTGGCGGACAGTGCCGCCAGGCTCACCAGACTGATTATCCATCGACGTGTTTTCATGGCGTACCTCTCAACCGATACCTATTTCAACAGTTCTTTAATGTGTTCAACGTACAGCGCTGCGCCGCCGCGCCGATAGCGGGTCCGCTCAATGACCTTGCCTTTGGCATCCAGAAGCAGAACGGTCGGAAATCCGCGAATTCCGTATTTTTTAGAGAGCGCCTTGTTCTGCGCCTTCACTTCAGCAGACTGCGGCTTTGAATTCGGGAAGTCCGCCATGAACAACACCACATTGTCTTTGGCGTACGCTTTGAATTCATCTTGCGAAAACACTTCATTGTCGAGCTTGATGCACCATCCGCACCAGTCAGACCCTGAAAAGTCGGCCAGGATCGGCAGATTCTTTTCAGCCGCCTGCTTTTTGGCCTCTTCGAAATCGGTCAGCCAGCCTTCTTTGGCGGTTGCGAGGGCTGCAATCCCCAGTAGTAAAACAGTCAGCAATGCAAATGACTTCTTCATGACGTATTCCTTATTTATGTGGCTCCCTCCGGAACCGGTTGCGTTTCTCTTCGATGCTGTGCATCAGATTCTCAAAGGCCAAGGCAAAGGCCTCAACCCCTTCGTCCAGTAATTTTTGTGTGATTTCATCAAAATTCACCCCTTCGATGGCGAGGCTGTTTATACGATCTTGCGCGCCAGCCAGATCTTTTTCAATGCGAAGAGCCGTTTTTCCATGATCCATATAGGAATCCAGTGTTGCCGGAGGAAGCGTGTTGACGGTATCGGAGCCGATCAATTCATCCACATAACATGTATTCGAATACGCCGGGTTTTTGGTTCCCGTACTGGCCCACAGCGGTCGTTGCCGTTTCGCTCCGGCCCGCGCCAGTTCCGTCCAGCGGTCGCTGTGAGTGATCGATTGAAAGCGGGCATAAGCAAGCCGGGCATTATCCACTGCGATCCGTCCCTGCAAATCGCTATGGCCCGCTTTCTGGAGTGCGGCATCCACCGCTGTATCCACCCGGCTGATGAACAGAGAAGCAACGGAAGCGATGCTGGAAATATCTCCGTTCAGAGCCAGCATTTTCTCAAGTCCGGCCAGATAGGCTTTCGCCGCAGCCTCATATTGACCCACTGAGAAAATGAGGGTGACGTTCACATTCACCCCGGAGGCAATCACCTCTTCAATGGCGAGAATGCCAGCGGGCGTGGCGGGAATTTTAATCAGGATATTTGGGCGATTGAGTTCAGCGAAAATCCGCCTCGCTTCACGAATGGTTTCCTCGCTGTTGTCGGCAAGAACCGGGCTGACCTCCAAGCTCACGTACCCGTCGAGACCGTCCGTCTGCTCATATAGCGGTCGGAAGAGATCGGCGGCCTGCCGGATATCCTCAAAAACAAGTGCCTCGTAAATATCTGTTGCGGAGGCTCCCTCACGGGTCAGCCGGCCAATATCCGCATCGTAATCGTTGCTCTCAGCAATGGCTTTTTCAAAGATAGAAGGATTGGAGGTGACTCCGCGCACACCCTTTGCAATCAGCGTATGTAGGGAGCCATTCTGGATAAATGATCGCTGGATATAATCAATCCAGATGGCTTGTCCCTGTTCTGCGAGTTTATGTAGTTTTGTCATGGATTTCCCTCCTGCACAAGGTAGTCGAAAGAAAGGTGATTTCCTTACACTATTTTTGTTTTCTTTTGAAAACAGAGCACTGGCTTAGGAAAAGGGCTGTGAAATTTTATTCATTCGCGGTCGTCAGTGCCTTTTTGATGCGCTCACTCGCCCCTTTAGAAAGGTGGATGTCAGAAAATGCGGTGGGAGCCATAGAAGGATCTTGCACGCGGAGAATGGTTCGGAGGGCAACCGTCTGTCTGCGATATCTGCGACACATCCGGCACATCATCAGGTGCAGGCGAACCTCCACCCTCAGATGAAGCGGAAGCTTCCGGTCAAGCGACTCCGATACCCATTTTGAAATTTCCCTGCAGGTCAACATCACTCGCCCCTTCTGTCTGGATCACTGAACCAGTTTTTATTCAGACAATTCTGAAGCCGGGTCCGCGCTCGATAGAGCACGACCCATAGGTTGGTCGGGGTAATAGCCAAAACCTTACAGATTTCTTCGCTGCTTTGATCCTCCATCTCACGCAGGAAGAAGGCATCCCTCAGACGCTTCGGCAGATTGGAGAGGCAACGTTGGAGCACGGCGCGGAACTCCTTCCGCTCAAGAATCTTTTCCGGATGCACCTGCCACTCCAGCGGGCCGGTTCGCCAGCGACCTGCTGGATCAAAAAGAAGATCCGCATCCGACGGAAGGTCGTCGATCTCCTCGGCGGGGCGCTCGCGGCTCTCTTTGCGAACCAGATCCACGATCTTGTGTTTCAGAATTCCGATCAGCCACGTCCGCTCCGGGGAGCGGCCCGAAAATTGTTTCCGGGCCTTCAATGCGGCCAGAAACGTTTCCTGAACCACGTCTTCAGCGGCGGATGGATTTTGAAGACGACTCAGCGCAAAGCGGTAGAGCGCGTCCCCGTGCTCATCCACCCACTGCTCGGGGCTCGACAGTTGTTGCGAAGTACTCATGAGTTGCTGAAAGCCTAACCAAAAGAGTCACCGATGACAACTCGAACCCCGTACTGGTTTTATGAAACCCCTGTCTTTATCCCTTGCCGAGCTCGTCCGCTTTGCCGAGAGCATATTTGGCAAGGATCGGGCCGATAATTTCGAAGACGAGACAGGTGGCGGTGATGGTGGTGATCACTTTGACTCCGATGCGCGACCCGTGCGACACACCGTCAACCACTTCCCCGAGCCCGGCGAATTCCTGACCGACAATCAGCGCGAGCCCGATAGCGACCCCGGCCTGCGAGAGAATCCCCAGACCGACATACTTTTTGATTTTCTCTTCAACCTGTCCAATGGTGGCTCCGAGGCGCGCACCGCCGATCAGTCCGCCCGAGCGACCGAGGATGTAGACGATACCGAGGAGTCCGAGGCTCGGAAGCGCGGCCAGGTGCAGGTGCGAGCCGGCCAGGCAGAAGAAAAGCACAAAGATGAGCGGCATAATTTCGAGCAGCGGCGCGGTGACCTTGTGGACCAGTGCTTCGCGACGGGTATTCACAAGAACAAATCCGAGCACCATATTTGTGAGAATCAGAGAGAGATGCCACATCATCGAAAGCCCGGTTCCCAGCATAACCACCCCGAAGACGATAATGAGCATATCGCGCGAGTTTTTGATAAAACGCACCAGCTGGCAAAAGAGGAAACCGAGCACGGTGCCAACGACGATACTGAGAAGGATTTCAATCGTCGGGGCCTTGAGCATCTGAAAAAATCCTTCGGAGATATGTCCGGGGGCTTCGGCCAGTAGCAGGCTTTTTGAAACCGCGGCGGCAAAGCCGAAAATGATGATCGCCAGCCCGTCATCGAAGCCGACGACCGCATAAAGTGCCTGTGTGAGACTGCCCTTCGCCTTGTATTCCTGAATGATCGCGACGGTTCCGGCGGGCGCACTGGCCGGGGCCATAGAACCAAAGATCAGCGCCATCGGCAGGTCACGTGTTACGGCATAAACCAAGCCGGTCACTACAAAAAAGGCAGCAAACGATTCAACAAAAATAATCCATACGATTCCGCTCCCAAGCCGCTTGAGCGATTTCATGCTGAGCTCGGAGCCGATACTGAACGCCACAAAGCCGAGGGCCACCTGCGTGATGAACGAGAGGCTGTTTTGAATCGGCTCGGTAAACACCTCCAGCCCAAAATGCTTAAAAGAGGGGCCGAAGAGTGCCCCAACCAGCATGTAGCCGATCAACGATGGCAGGGGGGTCTTTTTGATCAGCTTGCCGGCATAAAAGCAGACAATCAGCATGGCGCCAACCAGCGTGAAGAGCTGAGGGAGTCCCGTAGCGGCTGCATGTTCAATTCCAGGTGCAGACATGATTTTTCCTAAGATTTGAATAATGGAGTATTGGAAAGATGGAATAGCGGGATGGTGGATGCATGGAGATTTTTGAATGGTTCAGTATTCCAATACTCCCCTATTCCAATATTCCATGGCTGTTAAATATTCAGGCTTCCTGAGCAGTAAAACAGCTCCTGAATGGTAAGCAGAATATCACTGCGGTTATCGAGTGCGCCGGTGCTCTGCTCGATGCGGCGAATCGTTTCGTTGGTATCTGCCTTATCGACCGTTGCAAGGATCACCTTGCAGAATTTTTCGGCCTTGTCGTTCCAGAAACCGGCAAACAGTGGCATTTTCTGCAGATAGTTTCCTGCGGGCTCCGACTCCGAAACCATCACGGTCGAAGCTTGAAACCCTTCGAAGACCTGTAAGACCTGATGAAACAGCTCTTCGTCCTGAATTTGAATTCGGAACAGGTTTTTGGTGTCGTGCTGTTTGGGATCTGCCTCGTCGCGAACGTGGCGCAGGAAATTTTCAGAAAGCACTTCAGCCGTTGGTGCCGCCAGCATTTCCCTTACATTCTCCGGAACGGTCAGCACCTGTGAAATGGCGGAAAGAATTTTGATGTGCTCATTCGAACTGTTCTTCGGAGCAACGATAAAGACAAACAACTTCACCGGCTGATCGTCCATCGCGGCAAACTCCACCCCGCGGGGCACACTTAGAACACCCACCACAAACTCTTCAACGCCTTCCAGACGGCAGTGAGGAATCGCAATTCCATTACCGAAACCGGTCGTGCCCAGTTTTTCGCGCGCCACAAACGCATTGAGTAAATCGGCCTCGGGAATGTCGGTCAGCAAGGGTGAGTTTTTCGCCAGCTTTGTAATGGCGGCCAACACCTCATTCCGGGATGAAAATCCACCCCCTGCCTGAATACATTCATTTCGTAAAACATTAATTAATTTCATATTTTTTCCTCCGCGGGATTCAACCCAACTCAGGCCATTTCAGCAGTAAACAGTGTAAGCGCAGACACGGCATCTGGCGATGCAATCAACGCCTTGCGAACCGACTCCCCTCTCAAGCGAGAGCTCAGCACCGAAAGCGTACGAATATATTCCGGATGCTGGGAGCTTCCGGCCGCAACCATACAAATAATTTGAACCGGCACCTCATCGAGGGATTGATAATCGGCCAATGGTTTGCGGGCAATTCCAAGAGCCATCACAATATCCTTTACGGAAGGCAACCGCACATGCGGCACGCCAATTCCAAAGCCAATTCCCGTGCTCATCAGTTCTTCCCGACGAAAAATGGCCTCCGAGAGTTCCGCTTCATCGGGAACCATCGGTGATGTGGCCAATGCGGCGCATAGTGTCTGGAGCGCATTTTCTTTTCCGCAGTCCTCGAGAAAAACAACACGCTCCGGAGAAAGAATTTTGGAAAGAAGCCCCTCACCTTGAAAAACAGACGTAGCCGGAGCGCCGAGTTGCTGGTTGACCCAACCTTCAATATCCGACCGCTTAAAACGCCAGGTCGTCCCCAGTTTGCCACAAGGAAGCTGCCCCTTCTTCGCCCAGTCATAAACCGTACGTTCCGAGACCCGAAGATACTCCGCAACCTCTTCAATTGTCATGATTTCATGATTCATAAAACCCCTGTGCTTGCTAACAAACCGCAAGATATGCGAAATCTGCAACGATCTGCAAGCACAAAAGTTTAAGTAAATTTGACTATGAATGCAGACAAATCTACACAATTGGAGAGGGAGGGTACGATCTCCGAGCGCGCTTGCGGTGCAGGAGCTGTTTTTTGACCGGATCAACAGGATATACAGGATGCGATTCAAAAGAAGCGACCAAAGGGAGCGGGCGAGACGAATTAACAGAATATTCAGCGGCTTCAAAATAAAAATTTTAGTTCATGGGACTGGTACATTTTGTTGCCATCTCGTCCCCTTCGTCTAATTAACAAAAAAAAAGGGGGTCCTATGAAACGATGTTTATGCATTGTCCCCTTTTTCATGACAGCGGGAATTTAGCAGACGGAAAACACGCCAGCAAGAAAAACATTAATTCATAGGACTCCGGGTAGAGCCGCCCGTTTCCGGGCGGCACCCCCACAGATCCGGACGAGCGCAATTAACGCATCCGGTTCCTCGGTAGTATGTACCAAGCCCCTTTCGACACTTGCCCGACGACGACCGCGTATGGTGTTTCTCTGCATGCTTTCGTCGCTTATGTAGTGTATCTGCATCCCGTCCATGTTCCTGCGGCTCTCTGTCCGCTCCATGCGTTCTCCAGATACTTCATACTCCGACCGCTTATCCCCTTGGCTACTCACAGGCTTCCTCCGGAAAAGGTTTCCCTGCTTTCAAACGCTACTATGAGGCGGTTAAGACTGCCTGTATCCGATCCCGACCGATTCGTTTCTAGCTTACCGATCAGCACCCTGCCCGTTCCTGAAGGTTCGATAGCCGCCACGGCAGGAACTCCGTATACGACACAGGACGTTGTGTTCCGGCTCCGCCCGACTCCGGTTATTTTATGGACAAGGAGACACAGGCTCTCCCAAGTTCCCAGGACATCCACACGCTCCTTTGCCCCGCTCGCGGATACCGGTCGAGCCGCATTGCACTTGGTCGAGTTCGC
>JAUXCB010000092.1 GCA_030619095.1 Verrucomicrobiota bacterium
GCCTGCGCTGCGGAGTCCGCTTTCATCCCAATGTGAAGATACCAGACAAACAGAGCGGCGAGGAACGGAAAACTGACAAGCAACTCAACCCGATGTTTGATCAAAAACACGCCCAGAAAAAGAGCGGCGCACAGACTATAAAAAAAGGAGGCAATCAGAAGTTTTTCTTCCGTATAATGACGGAAAGAACGGCGATAGAGTCCGGCTCGCTCCGGATCATTAATAAATCGATATTCCGCATAGCGCTTGATGGTCATCAGAAACGATCCGCCCATCCAGTAGGCAACCACAAAACTGGCCGGTGGCAACACGGTGGCGATCACGACATACCAGCCCATCGCGAGCCGGATGGGGCTGTTCACAGACTCGGACAGCACATCCAGATAGACGCGATCTTTGGTGCGGAACGGGCGGACATTGTAGAAAAAGCCCATGACGAGCAGGAACAGCGACATATAGAAAAAGGGCAGATTAACCAGATAGCCAAATAACAGGCCAAGTAGTGCGCACCCGGAATACGCGATATACACCCCTTTGGCACTCACGCCATCCGCAACCGCCGGACGATCTTTTTTCACGGGGTGATGCCTGTCAAACTCAGCATCAATCCACTCGTTAATTAAATAGTTGGCAGAGGAGATCAGGCAGGCACTAGCGATGCCGATCAATAGAGGAAAAAGAAACTTGACCCATTCCTCTTGTGTAAACAGTGCCGCGATAACAAACCCGGGTATAATCAGGATGTTTTTAAACCAGTGATCCGGTCGCGCCATTGAAACGTAACTTTTTATCGCCATATTCTTTCCTTACTCTATCTCGAATCCAATTCGTTTGACTCTGTTTGATGAAAGCCAATCATACACTTACATTTCGCCGGATGCTGAGCCCCGATGGATCTCTTTGCGAGGCCGCTCATAGTTGGAATCAGCCGCTGCGCCGGGATGCAGGGTAAAACCGATCTGTTGTTGATATACCGTGCTGTGCTCTAAATCAACAGCCCAAACTGTGATTTCAACGGGGCGTCCCCATTCCGAAGGCAGGCGATCTTCCCAAACACATCCAGACCAGTAGTTTTCATCTTCACTTCGCGGAAGGAGGAGCCCTGAAAACTCAAAATCCTGCCGTATCAAATGGAAAACCGGCATCGGTATCGGCTCGGCAAACCCGATAATGATGCGGTTGTTCTCCTTTCCGACAGTAAACAATATGGCATCGGGAGGGCGCCCGGTGTATGGGCGAATATCAGTAAATCCGTCAACCCGCCAGCCGACTCCGGCCGACTCATCAATGGCAAAAATGCGGATCTGATGGCCGTCGGGTTGACCAATGACTTCCGGTGAAACCGAAAACTGCTTGAAACTGCCAGCCGAAACAGGCGGCGGCAACTGCAGGTAGCCCATCGAGACCAGTCGGCTCAGCTGTTCCCGGGCGTAATCCGGAGTTCTATCTAGGCGTACCGGATGTTCCGTATCTGAGAAATCATAGAACAGGTATTGTGCCAGCGACTGCCAACGGGCGGCATGCCACATTTGTAGCCCCCAAGCGCCATACAGCCAACCCCAGCCCAGCAGGGCAATAAAGAGCCCGGCAAAAAGGGTGCCGGTCGCAGGCAATCGGCTTCGCATCCGCCCCGGGCGAACAACCAACGGCGGCACCAGCGCGCACAGAACAACCAGTGCGATGCTCAGGTAGAGACTAATGGTGATGTATCGAAGCGACATCGTCCTTCCCAGACTGAAACTGGATCGACCCAGCGCAACCAACAGGGACGAGCCCACCGCATAGGCACCAATGGCCAGCCACGGTAACAGGTTTTTCCAGTCGGATGCCGACCGAGTATACAGGCAGCGAACCATCGCAAGAAGTGCCAGAATACAGAATAACATCAACAACACCCCGCCGATCCCCATTGCGAACACCGCAGGTCTGATTAAAATCAAGCGGCTGTAGCAGCCTCCCAGTATGCACAGAAAAGAGGAAATCACGCTGGCAACCTGCAGGTTCCCGTCGAGAAGGTTGCCAAATCCGGGAGGAACTTCACCCGGATTCTGCATATAGCTGTGCCCGGGATGAGACGTACTCGTGATCCCATGAAAATAGAAGAAAGCGACCGTCAGGGCAATGCCCCCCCACACCGTCACCGCCGCAAGCCGCTGCTTGACTGTCCAGCGTTCTGCAGAAAGAAGGAAATAAACCGGGACGAGCGGCCAAAGAGCCAGGCCGTGAGAAAAACTCCCTGTGGCACACAACGTGCAGAGCAAGGCCAGACCAAATTGAGCCGGCAATGACAAAGAAGATCGCAAAATCAGTATCGTCAGCACCAGAAAGGTCAGTGGCAGGAAAAATGCGGTCTGGATGGCCCAGCAGAAATTCTGGTACTGCATCATCGAAAACACACACAGGTTGATCAGGAAAATAAGCAACCAATTGGACGGCCGCTTCGGCCGCGTTTTCCAAACCAGCACAGACAGCCCGACCGCACTGATCAGGATGGCCAGATAATTGACAACGACTTCGTTCTGGATGGCGCCGCCACCCCATTTTGCATTGGCTAAAATAATGAGTCGCGTCAGAACAATCCGGTGTTCGATATGCGCAGAAAGCAAATAGCTCCAATCCAGCGTTCCGGATTCGTAGCGGCTCAGCAACTCGGCTCGTTCCAGGTCATCCCAGACCGGGATATTCACCGCATACTGATTCATCAGCGATGCTGTGATCAGTGCTGGCGACCAAACAAGAAGCAATGTCAGTCCAAGAAGAATGATTCTCTTCCAAAATTTCCCGCCCTTTTTTACCCCTGTTTCCATCATTATTTTCTCCTGTATTCGCTTGTAGAGTCCTCTTCTTTTCCCCCGTGGACTTCGTCATAGAGGCGGGGGATTTGATCAGAAAACCCATCTCAAAGAAAGTGCTTTCTACAACGGTGCTCGCGCGGCGAAAATCCGCTACAAAAGCAATGTATCATTTTTTCATTGTACTCAAGAAGCGGTTGTCTCATCGTTCGACGAACAAAATTACTACACCATTTGGGAGTTTAGACCATGAAAGCTGTCATTTTAGCGGGCGGGCTGGGCACACGTCTTTCCGAAGAAACCGTACTTAAACCCAAACCGATGGTGGAGATCGGCGGGATGCCAATTCTCTGCCACATCATGCATATTTATGCGAAATACGGCGTAACTGAATTCCTGATTGCCGCCGGCTACAAAGCGGAATGCATTAAGGAATATTTCATCCATTTCTATGCAAAGAACAGTGATGTCAGCATCGACCTTTCCAATGGAGATGTCACCGTTCACGGCGGCCAGCATCTCCCGTGGAAAGTACACGTCATCGACACCGGTCTTCACACCCAGACCGGAGGCCGCCTCAAGCACCTCAAAAAGTGGCTCGACGACGGCGAACCCTTCCACTTCACCTACGGAGACGGCGTCGCCGATATCGACATCGCAAAACTGACCGAATTCCACAAGGCCCACGGCAAACCCGCCACCGTCACCACCGTCCACGCCCCCGCCCGCTTCGGCCGCATCTCCTACGAAGACTCCGGCGTCTGCCATTTCCACGAAAAACCAGAAGGAAGCGATGGCTGGATCAACGGCGGCTACTTTGTCCTCAACAAAGAAGTCCTCGAAACGATCGATGACGACACGACCATCTGGGAACGCAAGCCGATCGAAACCCTTTCAGCGGAAAACAAACTGATCGGCTACCAACATGACGGGTTCTGGTCCTGCATGGACACCATCCGGGAAAAAGCCATGCTCCAGGAGCTGTGGGACACCGGCAACGCCCCGTGGAAGGTCTGGGAATGAACATCAACCGCTCCTTCTGGAAAGACAAACGCATATTTCTCACCGGCCACACCGGCTTCAAGGGAACCTGGCTAAGCCTGTGGCTGCAGTCGCTTGGCGCACACGTCACCGGGTGCGCTCTGCCGCCCGCCTCCAGCCCCAACCTCTTCGACATCGCACGCGTGGCCGACGGCATGGATTCGAAATTTATCGACATTCGCGAAGCGGATTCGCTGCGCCATGCGATGATCGCCGCCCAACCCGATATTGTCCTCCACCTCGCGGCACAAGCTCTCGTGCGCTACTCCTACGAGGCTCCGGTCGAAACGTTCGACACCAACGTGATGGGCACCGTTCATCTGCTGGAAGCGGCCCGACAGATTCCGTCCGTCCGCTCAATCGTCGTAATCTCCAGCGACAAATGCTACGAAAACCGCGAACAGGAGCACGGCTATATTGAAACCGACGCCATGGGCGGGCACGACCCCTACTCCAGCTCCAAAGGCTGTACCGAACTGGTGGCAGCCGCCTACCGCAACTCCTTTTTCTCCGGCGAAAACCCTGCCGCCCGGCTCGCAAGCGCCCGCGCCGGAAACGTGATCGGAGGCGGCGACTGGGCCGCCGACCGCATCGTCCCCGACACCATGAACGCCTTTATGAAGGGGCGCGCAGTCCACCTGCGCAACCCCGACGCCGTGCGTCCCTGGCAGCATGTTCTCGAGCCGCGCCACGGCTACCTCATGCTCGCGGAGTGCCTCTGGCACGACGGGGCGAACTTTGCCGAAGGCTGGAACTTCGGCCCGTACGACGACAGCGCGCAGCCCGTCGGCCAAATCGTCGACCGGATGGGAAAAATCTGGGGCGGCGATGCCTCCTCCGAGTTCAAGCCCAACCCGAATGCCGTCCATGAGGCCACCCTCCTGCGCCTCAACATAGAAAAAGCCGAAACCCGCCTCGACTGGCATCCCAAGCTCTCGCTCGAAAAAACACTGGACTGGACCGTCGAGTGGTACCGTGCATTCAGTCAGGGCAAAGACATGCGCAGCTACACCCTCGACCAGATCAAACAGTACGAGAACCTTAAATCTAAATAAAAAAGTCTCCCTCGCAGAGGCGCAGAGAACGCAAAGGATGCATAAATTAGAACCAGAACTCAGAAAGAACGATATTCTCTGCGAACTCTGCGCCTCTGCGAGGAATATCCGTTCCTGCTCGTTGTAGAAAAGGAGAAGACCCAGAAATGCTTTTTACCGAAACCGCTATCGCCGGAGCAACCCTCATTGAGCTGAACAGGCTCACCGATGAACGCGGTTTCTTCGCCCGCGCTTTCTGCGCCGAAGAATTCGCAGCGCACGGCCTCGAAACCAACTTTGTTCAAGCGAACGTCTCGAAAAGTGCGCAGAAATATACCCTGCGCGGCATGCACCTGCAGGCCGAACCGCACGGCGAAGTCAAATTGATGCGCTGCACACGCGGCACCGTCTTCGACTGTCTGATCGACCTGCGCCCCGAGTCGCCCACCTTCAAAAAATGGTTCGGTGTCGAGCTCACCGCCGACAACCACAAAATGCTCTACGTCCCCGCCGGGTGCGCCCACGGCTACCAAACCCTCTGTGACGATGCCGAGGTTTTCTACCCCGTCTCCACCGCCTACCACCCCGAAAGCGAACAGGGATGCCGCTGGGACGACCCGGCCTTCGATATTGATTGGCCCGAAAAAGACAACCCGGTTCTCTCGGACAAAGACAAGGCCTGGCCGCTGTGGGTGGATCCGTCATGACAGATCAAAAGCAAGTCGCCGTTGTCGTTCCGCTCTCCACCCGCCCGGATCTCTCTCCCGACGAGGAGATTTCTCTTCGCCATCTGCGGCACTATCTCGGTGGATACGACAAATACATGGTGCTTCCGGAAAGCCTGCCGAGCGTGGCACATGATGGCTTCACCATGCTTCCATTCGACAACTCCTTTTTCGGCAGTATTCATGCGCACAACCGCCTGTTGGTCTCTCCCAGCTTCTACAAAGCATTCCGGGAGTATAAATATATTTTGATCTACCACCTCGATGCCCTCGTACTCTCCGACCAACTCAGCGAATGGTGCGAACACGGCCTCGACTACATCGCCCCGCCGTGGATTCCGTACAAAGGTGCCCCGTACGAAGGAGTGGACTGCGAAGGGCACATCGGCAACGGCGGGTTTTCACTGCGCAAGGTAATCAGTTTCCGGCGCATCCTCCGCAAAGTCCGGTGCCCCGCCCTCACCAAAGAGTACGCCCGGCGGGTTCTGGGCCGCGCAAAAAAAATAGAATACCGGCGCAACGAGGATGTCTTCTGGGGCATGCTGGCTCCGCAAATCGATTCATCGTTCAAGGTCGCGGACATGAGCACCGCGTTGCAATTTGCTTTCGAATGCAACCCGCGACTCTGCTTTCAAAAAAACAACGAGCAACTCCCCTTCGGGTGCCACGCCTTTTCGCGTTACGACGCCGCCTTCTGGGAACCCCACCTGTTGCCGAAATAAATGAAAGCCGCATGAAAATACTGACCGTCACATATTCTCTGACAAAGGGCGGCGTTGCGCGAA
>JAUXCB010000210.1 GCA_030619095.1 Verrucomicrobiota bacterium
CGATCAATCCGAGGTTGGCCACCGGTGCAAACAGCGCGGAGCGTGCGCCAATCACAATTCTCGCCTCGCCCGAACGAATTCGATGCCATTCATCGTAGCGCTCTCCGTCGGAGAGCGAGCTGTGCAAAACGGCCACCCGCTCTGGCTGATCCGCAAAACGCGCACGAAAGCGATCGACCGTCTGCGGTGTTAGCGCGATTTCAGGAACCAGTACAATCGCACCCTGCCCCTGCTCCAGCGCATGGGCAATCGCTTGCAAATAGACCTCCGTTTTCCCCGATCCGGTCACTCCATGCAGCAAAACCGTCTCCGGTTTATTCGAACCCATTGCCACCAGAATCTTCTCAAGCGCATCGGCCTGTTGCGGCATCAAATTAAGCGGAGCCGTTTTGAGAATCTCGACCCCCTCATGCGGATCACGATAGATCGACTCCTTCGAAATCGTTACGAGACCCTTTTTCTCAAGGGTTTTGACGGTTCCGGAGGATACATCCGCCTGAACCGTCAGCTCCGACAGGAGCACGGGAGATGCGTCGTTCAGCACATCGATCACTTTTTTCTGTTTTGGAGTTAAGGCTGGCAGCGGCATCCCTGCCGCTGATTCAAGAGGCTGGAAGCCTCTTCCACTCTGTTTAGGATTCTCTTGAATATATTTTCGAATACGAGCCATTTGCCTCTCGTTTCGCACGATGTGATCAAACGACTCTTTCTGCCACACCACACCCTTCGCGTCGTGCAAACGATTCAATTCACTCGCTGTATAGGATTTCCAACTATGTAAAATTTCGGACAAAAGGTTGTCACCCAAAGGCGAAACCAGAACATGCACATGATTCGGCATCACAATAAATTCGTGAAGCCTATACCGTTCGCTATCGAATTTCTTCAGAGCCTTTTCAACCAGTTCTTTTGGCTCCTGATCCGCAAGTTGACAATTGCCATATCCGGCATCCATCCAACTCTGTAGTCGATCAGGAAACAATTGATAATATTCACGACGAGTTTCTTCATCATGTGGCTCGGGATGTTCGTCTAACCACCTCGTTTTTTCTTTTGCCCATTTTTTCCACTTATCTGCCGGAACGGAATCAGCCAAACGGAACGTCACAAAATAAACTGCGCCATCTTGTCGCCAGTGCGGAAGCGTACCTTTCATATCCGCAATGGGTTCGTTCGGATCAAAGTAGTTTATAGTGGAAGCGGCATCCTTGCCGCTTTTTCTCCTGACCTCTGCACCCAGCGGCAGGGATGCCGCTGCCACCTTAATTAAAGAAACCGTCAGCTGCTTCTTTTCGCCGTGCGCTTTGCGGCGGACGACAGCGGGGAGCACGGCGCGCACGCAGGTTTCGAACGGAGCGAGATAATAGGAGGACATCCAGCGGGCCAGCTCCATCACCGGCTCGGTGATCAGCGACTTTTCGCCCAACACGTTGGCAATCGATTTGAGCTCACCAAAATCCGATTCTTCGGCCAGACCCACCACAAAACCGTTGACATGACGCTTCCCGAACGGAACCGATACGCGCGACCCGATCTGCACCGCAGATTGCAGTTCGTCTGGAATCAAATAGTCGAACTCCCGATCCAGCGAGAGGTCGACAGCAACTTTGGCAATGTGGTTCATAGAGAAGAGAGCTTAATCGCGAATGAACGCAAATGAACGCAAATTATTGTGGAAGCGGCATCCTTGCCGCTGGCCAGAGGCTGGAAGCCTCTTCCACCTTATTCGCCGATAATCTTAACAAGCACGCGCTTATCGCGCATCCCATCGAGTTCGTAATAAAAGATCTCTTCCCAGGGGCCAAAGTCGAGCTTGCCATTGGTGATGGCAACCACAACTTCACGCCCCATGATGGTTCGTTTCAAGTGCGCATCGCCATTATCTTCAAATCCATTGTGGGCGTATTGATCGTACGGTTTTTCCGGTGCCAGCTTTTCAAGCCACTTATCGAAATCCTGATGAAGCCCGCCCTCATTGTCGTTGATGAACACGCTGGCGGTGATGTGCATCGCGTTGACAAGGCAAAGCCCCTCTTTCACACCACTTTCGCGCAGACACTCGTTTACATCGGGAGTGATGTGAATGATCTGGCGCCGTTTTGATGCCTTAAACCACAATTCTTTCCGATAACTTTTCATACTACCACCCGTCCACTTTGGTTGTTTTCGTGAATCTTTTTCTATCACAACCCCTTTTAAGACCCCTCGCAGAGACGCGGAGTTCGCAGAGAACATCATCCTAACTCATAAACCCTCTGCGCTCTCTGCGCCTCTGCGAGGAATATTCTTTTATAAGTCTAAAACTTCTAAATTCGTTATTCCTTGTTCTACGGTTCAACATTCCCCAGTTCAACCCTCTTCGCATCTTTCCAGAGTTTTTCGAGATCGTAGAGATTACGCATATCAATGCTGAAGACGTGAATCATCACGCCATCATAGTCAGCAATCACCCATCCGCTATTGCCGTTGCCGGCGTGGCGCGACTCACGGTAGTGGTTGTCTTTACAAAGACGCCGGATGCCGTCGCCGAGCGCGTTCAGGTGCGGAGCATTGGCCGCGGTGGCGACCACAAAGTAGTCGGCAATATTCGCCACCTCGCGCAGATCTAGAATTACAATGTTCTCCGCTTTTCGCGCATCTAAAAATTCAACGGCCTTGGTCAGGACCTCCGGTAGCTGTTCAGTCATAATAATATTCTCCAAAAAAACTTTCAAGCAGAGTAATCAGGAACGGAGCTTTTGGCAAAATCATTACGGGCAAAATCATTTTTTAGAATTCAAAACCCGAAGTTGAAAATCATTTTGCCCATCAATGATTTTGCCCCCCCCCTCTTTCTCTCAGCCATAAAGATGATGTTCCGCAATATACATTTCGACCTCCGGTGGCACAAGAGTTTGAATGCTCAACCCCTCAGCAATTCGCATCCGAATCTCGGAGGCCGACACTTCAATTTCATGAATCTGGATCAGCCGATCCATCAACTTTTTTTTCCAAACAGTGGAAAGTCCGCTCTTCGCCGCGACCTCTTCGGGATCTTCGCCGCCACGACCAAAGGGCACCACCGTGCAGCTTTCGAGCAGATCGTCCGCCCGGTGCCAGCGATGCAGCTCAGCCAGCGAATCGAGCCCCACAATAAAAAAAATCTCCGCACCGGGATGCTCCGCCTGCAGGTGCTGAATCGTGTCAAACGTATAGGAAACCCCGCCGCGAGAAAGCTCCAGTTCCGACACCTCGAACCGGAAATTGTTTTCCGTCGCGCGCTCCAGCATGTTAAGGCGATGGTGTCCCTCCACCGGTTGGCAATGTTGCTTGTGCGGAGAAATCGCCGCCAGCACAAAAATCAATCGGTCGAGCTCCAACTGCTCGACGGCATCCTGCGCGATAATCAGATGC